>JAGCVU010000023.1 GCA_017962175.1 Bacteroidales bacterium
GATGTCGCCAAAGAACATAGCTTTCTGGTGAGGATTCTCGCCGTAGCGCATCTCCTGTTTTGTGTCTTCGGCAATGCGGAGGTTGGCGTGGAACTGGTCGTTGCCACCGTCGAAATATGTGAAAATCTTGCTGTCGTAGTAAGAAGATACGGCGAATGCTTTTTTAGCAAATTCGCGACGTTGTTCCAATGAGGTTACACCGTTTTGATTTTCAAGAATTTCAAGGATGTCGGCGTATTGATTTGTTGAAGGAACAATTACTACGTCTTTGTAGTTTTTGGCAGCTGCGCGAATGAGCGAAATGCCGCCTATATCTATTTTTTCGATAATGTCTTGGTCGGATGCGCCGCTTGCAACGGTTTGCTCAAACGGATAGAGGTCTACAATTACGAGGTCCATCATAGGAATCTCGTATTTTGCAGCTTCTTGTGCATCGGTTTCGTTGTCTCTGCGGGCAAGAATACCGCCGAATACTTTGGGATGGAGAGTTTTTACACGTCCGCCAAGTATCGAAGGATAACCTGTGAGACCTTCTACGGTTTTGCATTTTACGCCGAGGCTTTCAATAAATTTTTGTGTGCCGCCGGTAGAATATATTTCAACTTCCTGTTCTGCAAGTTTTTTAACTATTTTGTCGAGGTCGTTTTTATAAAAAACCGAAATCAGTGCTGATTTTATTTTTTTGTCTGTGCTCATTTGGTGTGTGTTTTTGATGTCGTCTATATTCCGCAAATATAAAATATTTTTCGATATAGTTGTATTTTATTTTTCTAATATTTTTTTTATTTCTTGTGCAATGTTTTCGAGTTTTACTTCTTGTTGCACTTTGTTTTTCCATTCGTTTTTGTCGGCAATGGTTTCTGCCAACTGTTTGCCGAGACGAAGGTTTTTGATAGTTGCCACGCCTTTTTCGGCTTCGTTGCTACCTATGATAACGGCAATGGGACTATTGTTGCGGTCGGCGTATGCCATTTGATGTTTCAAACCGCGTTTTGCACCGTAGTAAATTTCGGTGTCGATACCCGCACTGCGCAACTGCATGGCTGTTTTTTGGTAAAGCGGCATAAGGCTGTCGTCGAAGGCGATGATAATAACAGGACCGTCGCTATTGATTTGCGCATGATTGGTGAGGGTGAGAAGTTCTGCCAAACGGTCAACGCCTATTGACGCGCCGGTTGCAGGCACTTTTACGCCAAGAAGATTTTCTACTAATCCATCGTAACGTCCTCCGCCACAGATAGATCCAACACGGCGTTCGCGACCTTTTTCGTCTTTGTAGGTTTGCAACGATTCTACCTCGTAGATAGGACCTGTGTAATAGCCCAAACCACGAACCATGCCGGGGTCGAGTATTGCAACTTGCTCATCATAACCAAGTTGCGCGAGTATAGTGTCGATTTTTTCAAGTTCTTCTACACCTTCTTTATATGTAGCATTTTCAAAGGCGGGTTTGGCTTTGAGTTTTGCTAAAACCTCAGCACGAGTGCCACGGGTTTCAAAGTCCTTGATAAACTGTATGATAATGTCTACAAATTTCTTTTCGATGTTGAGTCCGGGAATTTGTGCGCCCGAAGTTTCATCAACGCGACCCTTGCCGAGTTCTTTGGCTACGGCGTCGATTCCGATTTTGTCTAATTTGTCGATAACGCGCATCACAGCCATTTCTTGTTCTTTGTCGGTAATGCCGGTAAATGCAAGTAAACCGTTAACAATCTTGCGGTTATTGATTTTTATGAGGTAAGTTCCACGTTTGAGACCTATGTTTTCCAACGCCTGCGAAAGTATCATACAGTTTTCGGCATCGGCACTAACATCTTCGGCACCAACGGTATCAAAGTCCATCTGCCAAAATTCGCGGAAACGTCCCGGGTCGAGTTTTGCTTCAAAACGGAAAACAGGTCCGAATTGATAACGGCGGAAAAGGTTTGTTTTGCCTTGAATTTCGCCTCTAAGGTGCTGTTGCCAAAGGCTTTCGGCGTATACACGGGCAAGCGGCGCGGTAAGGTCGTAACGCAGTGCCACGTAGTGATTTTCCATAATCACACGGTTTTCGGCATCACGCATTTCGCGACCATTGGTATCAAAAACCGGCTCTTCTTCGGGATTTTTAAACGAATAAACGCCTTGTGCCACAGTGTCGGCATCGGGCAAATATTTGCCGAGACATTCGGCGTATTCCATTATTGGAGTGTCGTAACGACTAAAACCAAAACGTTGGTAAACCTCTGTGGCTTTGTTGATTATGAACTGACGAAGCAAATTTTGCTCCGGTGTTATATCTCTGAATCCTTTAACTTTTTGGGGAACTATTCCTCTCATTTTTGTCTTTCTATTTGTGTTAAATATGCTTTACGCCTAATTTTTTCCAAATGTATAAAAAAGTTGGAATATTATACTAAAAAAATGTAGATTTTTTTGATTTTTTTTACTCTACCACTATTTGTTGCTTGTAATGGTTTCCGATAGATATAATATAAACACCTGATTTAACGCCTGTTAAATCGATTTCTGCGGGTGTTCCGGCAAGGATATTTGTTTTGATAGTTTTAACGATTTGCCCTGATAATGAGATGATTGAAATATTGCATTTACCTAAATCATTGTTGCACAAAATGTTAATTCTATTTTTGGTAGGATTTGGGAAAATGATGGTGGTGGATTTTGTTGGCATTTCGCTTACCGGCACAGGGTCGGGATCGGGTAGTGGTGTTTCAAAATTGCTGAGTAAAACGCTGTTGCTTCGTCGGCTGTCAGAAGGGTCGTTAAAAACACTCTCTATATAAAAGGTGTATGATGAATTCGGTTGTATGTCTGAAAAAGTGTAACTATCGGTTTCTCCGTAATTGATTTCTTGAATTACGGTGTTGTTGAGATATAGTCGATAGAGGTCGGGCGTGCCATCGTCGTACCATTCTAGCGTTATTTGGGTGGAGTCGTCGTTCCATTCGCCGGTCAACCAAGGAACATCAATGCCTGAAAACAGACCGTATGGATCGTAACCTTCTATTTCTGTGATTGTTTCACCTTTGGCAAGCCAATACGACAGTTGATGATTGGGGTTTGAATTAGAATCCCAAACTTTTGAAACCATTTGAAAATAATCGTCGTAAGGTGATTGACACTCGGCATATCCGCCCGAAAGCACTCCTATAAGTTTTTTAGCTTGATTGATGAGCGGTGCTCCTGACGAACCTGTTTCGGTGTAGCCTTGATGCCAAGTGTCGATGTGCCAATGCGTATTTTCAATAAAAATTTCATCGCTTACGGGATAAGAGTCTTGATAGGGAGGCATATTGCTGAGGGCTATGGCTTTTTCGTTGCCCTCAGGGTGGTGTATTGTTGCCACTTTGTTGATATTATTTTTGGTGTCGAGCGATATGCCGAGGTAATAAGGTAAGTATGATTTTGGTGGTATAGCACTGAGTTTCAATAAACTAATATCGTAATCATTGTAAATTCTATCTTCGATAGCTGTTCCGTATACAGTTCTACCTTGGTTGTGGTGGGTACGTGTGGGAAATGCCAATATGTCGGCACCAAATAGCGTTTGAAATGGGGTAGGAGAGAACCCGTCAGACGATAGTTCAAAGTTGAAATAGGTAACTACCGTCTCTGCCACAGTTTGATTGCAAACACAGTGTGCAGCTGTTAATATATAAGGTGTGGCATCGTATTCTATATTGTTTACAAGTGTGCCTGTGCATACATAGGTGTATTCTTCTTCGTCGAATTGATATAGCACAACTGCGTGTTTTTCAACTTGATACTCTTGTCCATACTCACCGTTGATGTCGGGTTGTGCGCAACGATTTCCCTTGCGTTCTAAACTGCCCTGTTTTAGCATTTTGGTAACGGGTTCAAAACCGTATGCAACTTTTGAAATAGTGAAATCTTGCTGATTAACTCCCTTTGGCACAAAGAGTTCTATGGTAATGGAGTCGTTGTTGATATATCGTGTGCGTAGGTTTTGACGGTCGTTGTTGCTGGTTTGGGTAATTGTTCCAAGAAAATCGCCGCCGCCATACAAACTCATTTCTACGCCATCCTCGAGGGTTATACCTTGAAAATCAACACCTACCGAACCGGCATTTTTAGCGTTGATGCCAATTCGCCAAAGAGTTCCGCCGTCTACTTCGGTGCTTTCGGCGTTGTTGAAGAAACTTAGGTTGCATTTTATGAGTTGTCCAACGCAGTTTTCAGAAAGATTAATCTTTGTTGACTGAGGAAGAGTTACGTCGATATATTCTTTAGTTTCAGCAAGATACGAAAAACGTGAGTGTGTCTGGTTTTCGGTTGTAATCTGCGCATAAAGATTTATGGTTATAAATGCAGAAAAAATAAGTGTTAATAGATTTTTTTTCATAATTTTGCAAAATAAAACGAATTGCAATTGCAAAAGTAATTGTTTTTTTTGAAATTGCGCCGTTTTTGGTAAATTTGGATTATAAAACTTAATATCACAGTGAAGAAAATATTTATAATACTCTTGTCGATGATGTGCTGCGGTATCATGCAGGCACAACAAGTAAAAAAATCAGACATCTTTGTACAAATTTTTGGTACAAAATACTATCTGCACACCGTTCGTGAGGGCGAAACCTTAGACGCAATAGCCAAAGCATATGGCGTAACGGTTCAGGAAATTAATATGGAAAACAAGGCTCTCGGCGGCAAAATTTCTGCTGGCACAAGCTTGAAAATTCCTGTAATCGGTTCTAATCAGACCCCCGGATATACACAACAGTTTGTATATCACACAGTTGAGAAAAAACAAACTCTTTATTCTATTTGCAAACAATACGGCGTGTCGCAAGAAGATATTTTTCAATACAACCCCGACACCAAAAACGGTCTTAAAACGGGAACAGTTTTGAAAATTCCCAAAGGAAACCCCGGCAAACCCGACCGTCAAGATGCTGAGTTTGTTTACCATACAGCTCGTCAAAACGAAACTTTGTATTCTTTGTCGGAGCGTTATAGCATTAGTATTGAGGATATTGTAAAATACAATCCCAACCTCAAAAACGGCATTCCGCAGGGAACAATAGTTCGTTTTCCTCGCAACATTGTGCCTGAAGACGATAATTTCAATACCGAAACCGACGTGGTGGCAGAACAAAACGTGGTAAAAGACCGTGCAATGCGAAATCCCGACTACGTGCCTTGCGACGGATATTCTTACAAACGTGGCACAACTTTCAAGGTTGCGCTTCTGTTGCCTCTCTTTCTCAACAACAACATAGTACAGAGCGAAAGAGTGAGGGCAGAACCCGAAAAGGCTAAACTTTCGAACAATGCAGAAAGAATTTTTGAATTTTACGAAGGTGTGCTTCTTGCAGTAAAAGAAATGCAACAGGCAGGCAAGAGCGTGAGTCTATATGTTTACGATACCGAAAACAATTTTGCCACCACCGACCGCATTTTAAGCGACCCCGAACTCAAAAAAATGGATCTTATTATCGGACCTTTGCATACCGACAATGTGGTACGAGTTGCACGTTTTTCTACTGAAAATCAGATTCCTATGGTGTCGCCTTTTGCACAAAAGAGTGATCTCCTTCACAATAATCCTTATCTTTATCAGTTTTCGCCTTCATTGTCAACATCAATTGCGCAGACAGCCGACTATTTTGCCGAACTCAGCAATGCTACTGTGATAGTGGTTCACAATGGTTCGGCAGCTGAGGTGGATATGACCAAACTTTATCGCGACAATCTTACTCGTAGTTATTTCTCCGACAAGAACGTTCCTGATATGATTTTCAAGGAGATAAACTACAAGAGCGGCGGAATTGCTCGTGTTCAAGAGGCAATGAGTGCCACCAATACCAACGTACTTCTCATTCCTAGCAACGACGAGGTATTTATCACCAATGTGGTAAACCAACTTGCTACTGTAGTAAAAACTAATAAATATAAAGTGGTGTTATTTGGTTCGCAAAGTTGGGAAAAATACATCAACATCGACGTAGAATTTCTTCAGAGTATGAATTTCTGCTACCGTTCGAGCAATTTTACCGATTATAGCAATCCCTCGGTCAAGATGTTTGTTTCTAACTTCCGCGATAGGTTCAACACCGAGCCCGGTATCTACGGATTTAGCGGCTACGATATTGCAAAATGCTTTATTACAAAACTTTGCAATCATGGCAAGTATTTCATCTTCTGTGAAGACGGTGCTAACAAAGGACTTGTTTATAAGTTTGACTTTAAACGAGTTTCGCCTATGGGAGGCTTTGAAAATCAATCTACATTTGTTCTCCGTTATGGAAAAGATTTCAGTGTAGAGGAAGCTAAGTAAAGTGATTAATTAGTTTATATAAAAAAAACGCCGCGCAAAAATATTTTGTGCGGCGTTTTTTAGTGGTATGGATTTTAGTATTCGTCCTCGTTGAAGAAGAAATCGTCTTTGCTGGGATAGTCGGGCCAAATATCTTCAATGCCTTCGTATATTTCGCCGTCGTCATCGATTTCTTGTAGGTTTTCGATAAGTTCGAGCGGTGCGCCCGACCTTTGAGCGTAGTCGATAAGTTCGTCTTTGGTTGCCGGCCAGGGAGCGTCTTCCAACTTTGTGGCTAATTCAAGTGTCCAATACATAGTGTTTTATTTTTAGTTTTATGTTATAACTGCCGTTTTTCAAAAAAAGTTGCAAATATATACAATTATTAATATGCGAAACAAATATTTGTAAAATTTTTAGGGCCTATTTGAACTTTTTACGAAAACGGTCTATGCTTTTGCATAATTTATACCAATAATTTGACTTTGTTTTGGGTACAATATAAACGGTAACATCTTGATCTTCAAATATATTCTGATTTTTGGCAAATATAGTAAACACGGCTGTGTCTTGTGTTATAACACCATCATCGGCCATCTTTATAAGTTGCTTAGGTGAAAATTGTTTTAAAAAAATGTATACAGGGGATTCAAGCAGTTTATTAAATGCGTATTCTGCCATGTCGATAACTTCTTTTGGAAAAGTGCTGATTATTTCGCTAAAAGCTTCCGCTTCCATAGGATATTTGAATTCGTGCTTGTGATATTGCAATGTAGTTGTAATATAATTTGAAGCAAGTTTTAAATCCTTGTCGAATTGTTCAAACGACATTCTGATTGATTCCATGGCATCATTTTCTCCAAAGAAATAACCAACAGATATGCCAAAACGTTTGGCAATTTTCTCTAATGTATCAAGTGTAGTGCTATTGCGATGTATAGCCATAGTGAGAGCGGTTTGTGATATACCTGTCTCCATACTCAGTTTTTTTAGAGTAATGCCAGCCTCTATACAGAGCTTTTTTATTTTACTTAAATCAATCATTTCTTATCTATTCAATAATTGTGAATTTTATTTATGATAATTTGTAAAAATAATTTGAAAAATATTTTGCTGTTATTTTTTTATTTGTTACTTTTGTTGCGCAATTAAAACATAAAATATTCATCTTGCCACAAAGGTAAGGATATTTTGTGACAGTCTAATATTAAATTTTTTTTTTTTATTATGAGTATTATAACCAAAGAAACCACCAATAGCTCTGTATTACAGAACATTGGTATCTCCGCCCTCAAAGGTGCGGCAATTAACCTCGGTGTACAAGCCGTGGGTAGAAATCTTAAGAAAGACAATCTACTCTCCACTTTGGCAGTGGGAGCAGTGGCGGGCATTGCTGATAGTTTTATCGAGAGC
>JAGCVU010000174.1 GCA_017962175.1 Bacteroidales bacterium
AATGCCAACCGTGTAGATTTTGTTGAGTTCGTAGTTCCAATGTTCGTTTGTGGTATCTTTTTTTGCCCTTTCGCGACTGGGGAACGATGAATAATAAAGACTACGATCCTTAAAGAACTGTTGGAAAACGTTTTGCATCTCCACGATAAACTTTGCGCCGCTTTTGGTGGTGCAATAAACGTCGAATATGGCACGACGCTCCGATGCCGAACGTCCGAGTTTCTCGGCGTTGAGATAGGTTAAATCCTCAATTTCGTCTTTGGGTATTTGGTTGCTCTTTTCAAAAAGGGCATTGAGGAAACTTATCAAGAGGTCTTTGTTGAGTTCCGTGCCAAAGAGTTTCTTGAAACCAAAGTCGGTATATGGGTTGAGGTATCGTGAGTCTGCCATAGTATGTAGTGTTTTATAGTTCAACCGCAAAGATATAGATTTTGTTTGATATGGCAAAATTTTTATTTCTCAGCCATACGTTTTTTATATTGCTCCACATAGTTTTTTATTTGTGGGCATTGAGATTCTATTTCTTTTTTGCTGTAAACATCGTAATGGAAAATGTATCCATAGTCGGAGATTTTGGCGCGGTTTTCGGGGGTGTTGACCTCGGGGGCGCAGACGTGCCAAACGGAATCGAGTTTTTCGTTGACGTTGCGGTAGACTAAAAAAGTATCGGGAATGGAAGATATATGTTTACGGTTATAACTAATACATTTGTCAACGCCACAAACATCTTTTAAATATATAATAAATGTAGAATCACTTTTGGATACCTCATATAGTGATGATTTATACACAAGATTATAACCAAAATTTTCATATATATAATCAGGATTCAATAGAGAGTATTTGAGCAAAGAGTAATACGATTTATTCCACACAAATGCAACATCTCCAATAGTATCCAATTGTTGTTGATTTGGATAAAGAATGTATGAACGTGGTTTTGTATTTTTTTCATAATTCCAATAAACATAACTTAGAAACTTTGGTTTATATGTATTTGGAAAAGGTTCAATGCGTTTTGTGATTGTGATACCTTTATCGATATATGAAAATGTTGCGTAATGATGTTTGTTAAACGAGCCGATACTTTCTATTTGAACCTTTCTAATTATTGAAGGACCATTAATAGTTGCGTAGGCATCTGCACGTCCCGACAAAAAAAACGCTGGTAAAAATAAATAAATGAAACAACAAAAAGCATATACCAAAAAACTGTCTATTGCATTTTTGATTGATTTATGATTATATATTCTTCTTCGATCTAATATTGTCATAAAGACACATATTGCAGGTGTCACAACAAGATAAATACGAAATAGGACTTCAGAATGGAAACATAAAATCAGCACAACCAAAAACCAAATCAGCAAATCAAACAATAGAGTGTCGACACGATAAGGTTTCTTATAATATGTTGAATTTGTATTTTTCTTCCGTTTTCTATTAATTATTAATGCATTCAAATTCACCAAAATAAAAAAGACTCCTTCGTACGGGGAATTATGATTTTCTTCGGAATTACTTATATTCAAAATGCCTATATTCCACGTTCCTGTTTGGCTTAAATCATCTCCGTTGTTTATAAAAGTATGTACATATGTGCTATCTTGATAGAAGACAAGGTAATGTGGTTCACCATTTCTTTGGGCTACACCATCGAACAACATTCCCAGTCCCTCAATATTGTGTTTTTCTTCATAACATCCTATAATTGATAATAAGGACACACCAAAAAAAAGAATCTTTATAATCTTAGTTATCACAATGTTCTTTAAGTGATTTAATTACATCATTTATTATTCTTAATAGCGTAGCAATAAAGTAAGTGTAATTACGCAATTTTACAACTTTTCGATTTCGTCAATGGGTAATTGAGTAATTTTGGCAATTAAATTGATATCAAGACCTTCGGATTTCATACGCTTGGCGGTGTCAAGTTTTTCTGATTGTGCGCCTTCAGCACGACCTTTTGCCAAACCTTTAGCCATACCCATTTCCATTCCAAGTTCAATACCTTTCTCTTCTCCTTCCATCATACCTTCTATGTGGCTTGAATCCATTACACTACGATTGAAACGCAGAATTTCCATATAGCGGTTATAGGCTTTGCGGTCTTCTTCGTTGAGATTGTCAACACGGAGTATTTCACGGGCTTCGGGTAAACCTTGGGCGGTGTAAGTGTCAGGAATTTCGCCGGTTTTTAAGAATGAAATCCACTCTTCAATAGAACTTGTTGCCAATTGGTCAAAGTTGTTGACACGGAACAAATAATATTCGGGGAATATCTGACTTACAGTTTCTACATGGAATGCTTTTTTCTGACCATCAGTTAATTGGAGCACGTCGGTGGCATCGCTCATATTCACAAAATCTACTGTACCATGGTAGGCATAGCCTTTGCCTTGACCAAGGGTAAAGTAAACAATGTTGATAGAATAAACTTTTTTGAGATTGCGGTATGGCTCGCCTTTGCCAAGGTAGTCGGCAATAACTTTTGATGCACCGTATGCCATACGGTGAAAATAGTCGAGTTCGTGACTATTTTGTATCTCAAACAACATCAGTTCGCCTTGTTCGTCTTCGGCAAGAAAGTCCACACGATTGAACTTTTGTTCCTCAAAGTCTTGATTGCCTTCGCTTTCGAGTATTTTGGCAATTTTGATTTGGCGTTTAAAAATGACACTAAGAAATCCTTCAAGCACCACGTGGTCGGCCTTGTTGCGCAAAAGGCGTTTCATTGCCCAATCGAATCTGATGTAGTTTCCCATGGTTGTATCTATTTAGTTATGGGGCAAAGTTATTCCTTTTTTTGCAACCCACAAAAAAAACGGCCGGAAAAATAAATTCTCCGACCGCTGTTGATTATGAAAAGAAACAGATTTTATTTCTTCTTAAAATTCCACTTTGCGTTGTCGTTGTTGAAATCGAATTTGGCAAGTGTGGGGGTGCTGTCGCCAATTGAATAGAGCACGAGTTCTTCGCCGTTGTGTCCAGGAACGCTCTTAGGCATAATGCGGTATGTGCCGTCGATACATTGGTCGATACGCCAGAGTTGCTCGTCGGCGCCAGTGTATTCGGGAACTGTAACCACCTCAGCATCAGCAGTTGCAGCAAGTGCACGGTTTGTTCCTTCTACCACAATCTTGAAATAAGGTCCGCCAAGATAGCCGCCTTTTTCGGGAACAGCGGTAATCTGCCAACGTTGGTGAGGACGGTTCATCCATTCGTTCATTCTTACAGGATTTTCACCTTTGGGGAATGTGCTTTGAACATCAGCAAGAGCCTGATTTTTAACTTTTTCGATGGGACGTTCCTGATTGCGGTTAAACCAACGCATTCCGCCTTCGGCACGGGTAAAGTCTACGCTGAGTTCGAGCGCATATCCACGACGTTCAGAAGAGATTTCGTAAACGCCGTCTTCGATGTTTTCGCCAACGGAAGGCCAATCGTTTTTCCAAATAATAGGACGAATTGCAAGTGTGCTGTATCCGCTGAGGTCGAGGTCTGCCTCAAAGTGG
>JAGCVU010000175.1 GCA_017962175.1 Bacteroidales bacterium
GATAGGACCCGAAGTCATAAACTCTACCAATCCGTCGAAGAACGGTTTTCCCTTGTGAACAAAATAGAAGGCTTCTGCCTCGTTCTTGCTGAGTTGCAATTTCTTACAAGCGAGGATTTTGAATCCGTGCTGATGAACTTCCAAAAAAATCTGCTCTGCGAATTCGTTTTTTACCGCATTGGGTTTAATCAACATTAATGTATGTCTTCCACTCATTTTGATTTGTTTTTAAATTTATATATTTGCAAAAATTTCTGCAAAGATAGAAATTTTATAACTTTGTAAAAAAAAAATGGAAATATTCGACAAAAAATCTATCGAAGAAATACGCGCTCTGTTGCAGAACGCTCAAAAAATAGTGATTACAGCACATCTAAACCCCGACGGCGACGCTCTCGGCTCGTCGCTCGCTCTCTATAATTTTTTTAAATACGGCGCCGACTGCAAGGTGATTTTGCCCAACAACATCCCCGACACATTCAAATGGATGCCCGGATGCAACGAAATTCTCATCTACAACGAGGAAAACGCCCACTTTGTAACCGAGGCCGACGTGATTTTCATCCTAGACTTCAACACTTCGGCGCGTGTAGACAAGATGCAGAAGATTTTGGAAGAGAGCGCGGCGGTAAAAATTATGATCGACCATCATCCGCAACCGCAGGAGGGACTTTGCAAATATGTTTTCTCCGACCCCGAAGCCGCCGCCACGTGCGAACTTCTTTACCTGTTTTTTGATTCGTGCAAGTACACAATCAACAAAGATTCAGCCACTTGCCTATTCACCGGACTCACCACCGACACAGGATGTTTTCAATTTAACTGCACAAGTCAGCGCACATTTGAGGTGGCATCCAAGTTAGCGGCAATGCCCATCGACCGCGCCGAAATTATCCATCACATCTACGACAGTTACTCCGAAGGCCGTATGCGCCTGCAAGGATACGTGCTGAGCAACAAGATGGTGGTTTTTGAGCAATATCACACCGCCTACATTGCCCTCACAAAGGCTGAGGCGGACAAGTTCGACTACCGTGTGGGCGACACCGAAGGTTTTGTAAATCTGCCACTTAGCATCGAACACGTGAAGTTTTCGGCATTCTTTATGGAAAGAGACGGCATTATACGCTGCTCGTTCCGCTCAAAAGGCGATTTCAAAGTAAACATCATTGCCGAAAAGTTTTTCAACGGCGGAGGTCACGACAACGCTGCGGGCGGAAAATCGTATAAGCCTTTGGAAGAGGTAGTTAACCGATTTGTTTCGCTACTGCCCCGCATCACCAAAAAAATACAAGACAAATGAAGCACACACCTTATATAATAGTAGCACTTTTTTTGGCGGCTTGCTCACAGACTCCCGACAATACCAAAAAGCCGCAGGAGTACAGTATGTTTAACGAGAATCTCATTACTGCCAACAAATATCTCGTTAAGCAAGATATCGAACAGATTAACAACTACATAAAGCGTCGCAATTGGCAAATGGACACTGCTGATGGTGGCATCCGCTATATGATTACCAAGCACGGCGAAGGCCTTAGCGTAGAGCAAGATCCAAATGTGATACTCAACTACCGCATCGAACTTCTCGACGGCACTCTCTGCTACGACAGCCAAACCGACGGCAAGCAAAACCTCGTGGCAGGCAGCAGCGAAATGATTGTGGGACTGATAAAAGCGTTTAAATTTCTTCGTCACGGCGACGAGGCTGTGCTTATTCTTCCCCCCCACGCCGCCAAAGGTCTTGTAGGGGATTTAAACAAAATTCCACCTCATTCAGTGATAGTGTATTATTTGGGGATTGAGTAATTCATAATTCATAATTCATAATTCAAAATGAATTAATCATTTAACTTTTTTGGCCTTGTTTTTAGTATTACTACGGCAATCCCAAAAGGCAACAACATTGACAATGTCGCCATCAACACGGTACACCAATCGGCTGCGGTTGGCTATCAACACACTACGGTAAGTTTCGGAACGGTCATCAAACAAGGGTTCAATAGCAAACAAATAAGGCATCTGACTCAGCATTGTATTATACTCCTCTACCGTTTTAACAAATTCAAGTTTGGCTGTGTTTCCGAATTTAGAACCAATATATCTCGAAATTTGTCTCAAAGATTTTTTTGCATCATCTTGCCAAATTACCTTCATACCATCTCACATAAAGGTTCTTTTTTTATTTTCTTACGCTTCTGGTTAGCGGCTTCCTTTTCGTCTCGTTCAATTTCCTCATAGAGTTCGCGAAAAACTTCTTCGCTCGGAGTTCCAAGCCCCGCCGCTATATCGGCTTCGGCTCTATCAATCATTGCGTTTAACTCCTCTTTGGTGTAAGGGCAAGGCACAGAATCAATGTCACGCATTTCAACCACTTGCAAGAGATAATCGCCTAAGCGTTTCAAATCATCGGTAGAAAGCGTACCGCAAAGAAAAGTTACTAACCCGTTGAATGCTATGTTGTCCATATAAATAATCTTTAAGTTTCTACTGCAAATATACCATTTTTATAATTATACACAAAAAAAACGGAATTGTTCCGTCAATTCCGCTTTTTACTTCAAAAACTTAAATCAATAAAATGTTTAACCAAAAATCTGCGCAATCACTGCGGAGAATGTACAATTATAAACGGTGACCGTCGGCAGATGTTTTGGCTAAA
>JAGCVU010000176.1 GCA_017962175.1 Bacteroidales bacterium
AGGAAACAATGCTGCAATTAATACTATATATATAAGGTGTATCTTTTTCATTGCTTTAAAAATTTTTAAGGGTTAACGTTGTTGTGTAAGAACAAATTTGAAACGGATTGATTGCTTATTGTCGATGTCGTAACGTGTGGCCTCGTGCGAATATTTGATGTTGTAGGCAGAGGCAAGTGAATTAGAAAAATAATCGAAAAATTCACCGAGTTTATCGCCCTCAGTCGGGTAAAGTGCATATCCACGTACACACAACGAACTTACATAGCCTTTCATATCCGAAGGAAGCACGCCATCATCGCTGTAAGCCAAAGCAAAAGATTGAATTTTGCAGTACTTTTCATCGGTTTTGAGCAATTCGGCAACGTTGACCTTAGCCACTTCGCTAAAACTGCCCGAACCAAAATAAACCATCACTTGTGACGAACTTTCACCTTTAACAAGTTCATCCATAGCGTGTTTAAACGATGATAGATAGCCGTATTGACTATTTTGCATACTACCTATTGCACTAATAGCCGCATCAGCACTACCAAGAGGTGTAATATTCAGAGTATCAGTAGAAACCACAGTAAACTTAGCATTCTTAACCTTACGGCTAATGGTGTTAACAAACGATTTGGCATTAGAAATAATGTTGTTGTACTGTTTGTCGAGATAGCGACTATTGTCGATAACAATAGCAATATCAAGTTCTTCGAGGTCGCCAAAGGTTACGGGGTTTTGGGTCTGCGACTGTTTTACCCAATATCCGTCACGTTGTTCGTCAACGCTTATGTCTACGATTCTATAAGTACCGTAATCGTCGAAAAAGCGGACGTTGTCAATAATAATTTCGGCTGAACTCGTGCCTTGGAGTTTACCTGTAAAAGTTTTACCAAAATCGATGATAACGTCTTTTGAGGTGTTGGTCTCGTCGAGTTCAATCATTGGGCAGTTGCCGTAAGGTTGATTTGCCCCCGTGGTATCGGGATTGCAATAATTGAGATAGAGGTATGACACGCGTTCCAAAGCGTTGCCCTCGATAAATGTGGAGTCTTCGCAAGAAACCATTCCTGCCAAGGCTAATGCGCTAACTGAAAGCGCAGTAATGGATTTTAATTTCATAGTAGGTCAATTAATTTATTATGTATTAGTCTATGATTCCTGAATGAAGTTGTTCTATTGGAAAAATCAAATCCCAATCTCTGCCCCAAACAATATTTCCATCTTCTAATTTAAAGGTGGCAAACTTTTTAGGGTCGAGATATTTGTTGTATTGCGGGTGTGGATGACGCTGTATAAAATCTCCCACATTAATAGTTTTGCTCGTATTATCACTAAAATAGAGCATTACGCTGAGATTGCCCGCCAAATCTGCCTTTGTAATATAGATGTTGCTCATTTTTGTTTTCTTTTAATACGTTTAGTAATTTTAGTACAGTTAACTCTCTGTTTCATAACAAAGAATCTTACCCATTTAGCAATAATGTTTTTAAAAAACGTTTCTACAAATTCTATTGCTTCTGTTTCTTCTTCGGGACGTAAAGGTTCAAGCCCTTGTTTGTATCGTTTGCGAGTTTCGGCAAGTTCGCCATTCTCAATAATGAGTTCGAATATCGTTTCGCGACCGCTTAGTCGTGCGTGAACGTGTATCGGTTCGTGGTCGTTTGAGTAAAAATAAAACACAAAACCGAAATATTCGTAAATTTTAGGCATAGTATTTTAATTAATAGTTGCTGAAATTATAACGCAAAGAAAAGCCAATTATTTTTATCATCAAAGAGCCAAAATATTAACACTATGTTAAATCGTAAAAAAAACGCGAATAAAAATATTTTTGTAAAAAAAAAATAATAATTTTGCCCCCCGAAAAAGTGTGGTATTGCAACAATACCCAACGAAGAACAAATTAATAAAATTAAACATACAACACAATGTCACTTGAGAAATTAAGAAACTTCGGTATAGCCGCACACATTGATGCTGGAAAGACGACCACCTCGGAGCGTATACTTTTCTACACCGGAGTAAACCGTAAAATCGGTGAAGTTCACGATGGCGCTGCCACAATGGACTTTATGAAACAGGAGCAGGAAAGGGGTATCACTATCCAATCCGCCGCTATCTCCGCACACTGGAAAGGCTACGACCTCAACCTTATCGACACCCCCGGACACGTTGACTTCACTATGGAGGTTGAACGTTCGATGCGTGTGGTTGACGGCTTAGTTTCTGTTTTCTGTGCAGTAGGCGGTGTTGAACCTCAGTCTGAAACCGTTTGGAACCAGGCTGTTAAATATCACGTTCCCCGCGTTGCCTACATCAACAAGATGGACCGTTCGGGTGCCGATTTCGACTCTGTTGTAAAACAGATGGACGAAATGCTTGACGCTCACCCCGTTAAGATGGAAGTTCCCTGCGGTAGCGAAGAAAACTTCTACGCTGTAATCGACGTTGTAACAGGTAAATGCTACAAATTCGTTGACAAAGAATACGAAGAAATTGAACGTCCCGCTGAATACGAACAAGAATATCAAGATTGCCACGACAAACTTCTTGAAAAAGTTGCTGAAGTTGACGAGGCTTTGATGGACAAATATTTTACAGATCCTTCTACCATCACAGTAGAAGAAATCAAGAAAGCAGTTCGTAAGGCTACTATCAACTTGATTTTCACCCCTGTATTCTGTGGTTCATCTTACAAAAACAAAGGTATCCACTTCGTTCTCGACGCAGTGGTTGACTACCTTCCTTCGCCGCTCGACCTTCCCGATGTACACGGTAAAGATCCCGACGATGAATCAAAAGAAATCGTTGTAAAACCCACTCAGGACGCTCCCGTAGCTGCACTTGCATTCAAACTCATCAACGACCCCTTCGTAGGTCAGCAGGTATTCACCCGTGTGTTCCAAGGCGTTATCAAACCCGGTATGAGCCTCGAAAATGCAAACAAACGCAAAAAAGAGCGTATCGGTCGTATCTTCAAAATCAAAGCTAAAGAGCGTATCGAAATTCAAGAGGCTGTTGCAGGCGATATCGTAGCCCTCATTGGTCTTAAAGAAACCAAAACCGGCGACACTCTCTGCGACGAGGATCATCCCGTACTTTTGGAATCTATTTCGGTTCCCCCTCCTGTTATCCAGCTCAAGGTTAGCCCCAAAAACAAAAAAGACCAGCAGAAAATGGGCGAGGCTCTTCACAAACTCGCAAACGAAGACCCCTCATTCGTGGCTCA
>JAGCVU010000177.1 GCA_017962175.1 Bacteroidales bacterium
CAATTACATTGTAGAACACAATGGAAAGGTGAAAATTTCTAATAGAATTATCGAAACGTGGCTTTACAACCTATTTGCTACCGAGGAAGAAATCGACAGCCGCCTTTACGACAAAGGAAGCATCGACCGCAGCCAATTTATCGATGGCAATACCCTCAAAATGGACAAAATTCTCGAAAAATTCGCAGTTCATTTCAACGATATCTACGGAAACGACGAACTGACTTTCAAGGAGGAAGAAGGTCGACGTTTCTTTATGCTCTACATCCGCCCGATAATCAACGGCGTGGGCAACTATTACATTGAGGCACAGACTCGCGACCGCTCTCGCACCGATATGATTATCGACTATTACGGTCAACAATTCATCATTGAGATGAAAATTTGGCGCGGCGACTCTTACAACGAACGTGGTGAAAAGCAACTATTTGAATACCTCGACTTTTACCACACCAACAAGGGCTATCTCCTGAGTTTCTGTTTCAACAAAAAATCCAAACCCAAGGCTAAAACTATCTCGCTGGGCGATAAGGAGATTGTTGAAGTGGTGGTGTAACCCTTCCCCTAATATTCAAAATTACCTCCTGCATCGTATCCATCGGTGCCATCGGGATTGATATTCAATGGTTTGGTGGTGACGGTGTGGTTGTAACGGTCGGTGATGCGGAATGTGAGCGGATGGTCGTATTTGCCAAACGGACATTGAAGTTCCCAAAAGGCGTTGTATTTATAAGGTGTCATCTCGTAAAACTTCTTGCCGTCGTCAGATACCTCCAACTTCTTAATGCCGTAGCGTCCGTTGAACACAAAAAGACCAAGAAACCAAGCATTTGAGCCTGATTTTACACGGATTTCAATATTCTTGTCGGTGTAATAGGGAGTTTCGCGCCATTTTACGTTTACCTTGCCGAGTTTTTTGTCGCCAGTGAGATATTCAAAGCCTTCGGGAGTATTGTCGAACCACGAATTGTCGCCGTCGGGACAAATATCTTTGCCCACCACGCGGATAGTTTTGTCGCCATATTTGATTTCGTATGCCGAACCGAGAATATAGTCGGGGAAGAAATATACGCCCACAGCCACGTTGTAATAGCCCTTTTCCATTTTTGGGAGCGGGTATGGATAACTGTCGTTGCTGGCCGGTTGGTCGTAATATGTGATGTAACCATCTTTCCAATCTGTAACCTTGCCGCCGGTTTCAGGGTCGGTAACGGGTTCATCTTCTTGATTTTCGGGGTTGTTGTCGTCTTTGCTGCACGATGCAAATGATGCCAAAAGCGCACACAAAACAAGGCTGATAAATAAATGCTTTTTCTTCATAACGTTAGTCAAATTTTTATCAAAAGTAATAATAATATTTAAAAGAATCAAATAATTTAGTATATTCGCAAAAGAAATAATAATAATAGATAATCAAACCGAAAAACAATATGTCAAAAACCATAAAATCAATTCTTTGTCCGCAATGTAATGCCTCTGAGGCGATACAACTAAGCGACGGCACATACAAATGCAAGTATTGTGGCACCCATTTTTGGATCGATGACAACTCTACCACGCACACTATCAATGTAAACATTAACGTAAATGTTAACCACCATAACGAACAGCCAAGTTACAATGTTACACCAAATTATAGGCCCCACAATGGCAACTATCCCTCGTGGATGGATAAAAAGACAAGGCTATTTATTATAGGGTTGCCATTGTTTTTCGGTATGGTATGTTTTCTTATGAGTTTATGCTCAAAAGGTTCACAAATCATAGCCAAAACAGACCCGAAGCATCAAGGCACGTTGTCGCAAAATTTGCCCAAAGGTTATGAGGTATACGAAATCAATCCTACGGAGGTAAACGGAAAACCTGTATTTATTGCAGAAACAAAATATTGGTTAGACGACGATAAAAGAGAAATAAAACTAATAGATGCCGACTCGCTGACAATCACAGACATAGAGTGTCCCGACAATATCAAAATCAAAGACACCGACATTATTTATGATATGGAATATGGCAAATTGATTCTCGGCAAAAACAAAACCATATACCGATTTGATTGGCAAACACTTACATTCAAAAATCTCACCGATTCGATATTTGGTTTAAGCGATATACTTTCGCCGTCCACTGTATTGAAAATATCTATAAACAGAGATATTGAGGGATTAGAATTTGTGACATCAGATGGCAAAAAATATTACTACGATTCGCGTATAAACCAAATTATTAGCAATCCATCGCCCAAACAACAAGCCAAAGAGAACACCAAGGCGGTAGTAGTAACCGACTATGCTATGTGCGGCACCGACAAACACACTGACCAAGACTTGTATGCCATCAAGATAAACAACAAAGGCGAATCTACTCAGCGAAAATGGAAGGGCAAGGTAACATTATTCAAGTCGCTCAAACTTACCCCAAAACAACTAAACCCCGACATCATAAGTATCACCTGCATAAAAAAACTGGGACTTTCGCAAGCCTCGATAATATATTCTGATAATGAGCATCTGTTTATCGACTACAATCTCAACGGAATAGAGTTTCTACGCAAAACCGACCTCAAAGGAGAAGAAATTTGGACAAAAAGAATGACACAGCATTACAAACCCTCCGAAACCTATCTGTCGGGCATAACGGGCTCCACCAACAACTCCTTTGGAGGAGGTATTCTCTTGTACAACAACGACAGAATAAACAACACCTACCGATACTTATACATCGACCGTAACGACAATATCCATTACATCCGTCTCAACGGCAACAAGAGATAGAGCATTAATTTTATACCATTACAATAAAAAAAGCGTAATAATGACATCTTATATGTAAAATTTTATTATATTTGAAAACAGACAAGATGTCGGTTAAAACTTTTATAAAATAGTGATTTACAAGGTATTAATAGCAGACGATGACACACTCAGCCGCACTATTATGAAGTCGGTGCTGTCTAACGACGACACCACGGTTTATTCTGTGGACGAGTGTTCAAACGGCTTGGAGGCTTGGGCTAAGATACAGTCCGAACCGCCCGACCTTGTTTTGCTCGATTGGCAGATGCCCGGAATGTCGGGTTTGGAAGTCACCAAGTTAATCAAAAAACGCTTTAAAACAACATCTGTAATCATTGTTACCGGCAAAATCGACAGTAGCGACCTAAGCCTTGCCCTAAACTCAGGCGCAAACGACTATATCAAAAAGCCGATCGACAAGGTGGAGTTTCTTGCCCGCACCAAATCGGCGGTAATGCTGCACGATAGTCTCGAAGAACTCGAAATCAAAAACCGCAAAATCCTCAACCAAAACGAGGACCTCAACAAACTGTCGCTAATTGTAAGGCAGACAGCCAATTCGGTAATACTTTTCTCGCCCCACGGCGAAATAGAATGGGTAAACGAGGGATTCCAACATATGTACGGATACACCTTAGACGAGTTTATCAACAAACGCCGAGGTACCAACATCTTGAAACTCAGTTACAACGAGGACATCAACAAGAAACTCAAAGAACTGTTTAGCAAGCAGCAGTCGGTAAACTATATCACTCAGTGCCGTGTAAAGTACGGCGCAACAAAATGGATTCAAACCACCCTCACCCCTATTTTCGACGGTCGCAGGATAGAAAAATTCATTGCCATCGAAACCGATATTTCGCAGCAAAAACGAGTGGAGTTGGAACTTGAACGGTCGCGAACCGAAATTCTTAAAAAAAACGAAATCATCGAGAAAGAACGCTCAAAAACCGACAACCTCCTGCTCAACATTCTGCCCGTGTATGTGGTGTCGCAATTAAAAGACGACGGATTCTCCTCGCCGCGAAACTACAAGATGGCAACCATTATGTTCACTGATTTTAAGGGATTTACCAAATCGTGCGAAAACCTCACGTCGGACCAAATTGTGGCGGCGCTGCATTTTTTCTTCTCCAAGTTCGACGACATTATCTCGTGCCACTACATCGAAAAAATCAAGACCATCGGCGACTCGTATATGTGCGTGGGCGGCATCCCGCTGCGCAACAAAAGTAACCCTATCGACGTGATACTCGCGGGGTTAGAAATCAACAACTTTATGTCCACCTACAAGCAGCGTTTCCCCGATATGAACCTTCCCGATTGGCAGTTGCGCATAGGCATACACACAGGAGCACTTGTGGCGGGGGTTGTGGGCAAAATCAAGTTTGCCTACGACACTTGGGGCGATGCCGTAAACGTGGCAAAACGTATGGAAAGCGCCGACGAGGTGGGCTGCGTAAACATCTCTGCCGAAACTTACAAATACGTAAAGGATTATTTTGTGTGCCGCTATCGTGGCTCGGTCGACATCAAAAACCACAAAAACATCGATATGTACTTTGTTGACCGCCTTTTGCCAAAATATTCGCTCGACG
>JAGCVU010000178.1 GCA_017962175.1 Bacteroidales bacterium
AATCGGTCGTCTAATCAAGGCTTCGACGTGGTGATTGGCAATCCGCCGTATGGGGCTAAATTGTCGGATAATGATAAGGAAAAATATCGAGCATATTTTCCGGAAACTCAATTTAAAATAGACACTTATTCGTTGTTTGTGTTACAATCTCTCAAAGTGTTGTCCCATAACGCTATATGTTATTATATTATTCCTAATACCTTCTTGGATAATTATTTTGAAGAGGCAGTAAGGGAAAAAATGTTAGAAGGAAGTGTCATTGAAATTAATGATCTGACAGACAAAGTATTCAATGCGGCAGTTGTTCATTCTATGATTTTAGGTTTTTCAAATAAGAGAAATCCTGACAATGTAGTCAAAATTAATGATTCGCCAATTCTTTCATCAGACTTCAAATATATTCCCCAAAACTTTTTTCTTGAACAGCCACAATGTTCATTTTCAATTCGTCAATATGAAACAAGTGGCTTAGTTAATAAATTGAAAACCAATAGTAAACGTTTAGTTGAGGTATTGGATATAAGACAAGCAATAAAATCTGGTAATGACTCAAAATATATCAAGACTGAAAAATTGGCAGAAAATTATAAGCCAATTTTGAGAGGTAAAGACATAAAAAGATTCACAATAGTTGACCCAAATCTATATCTTGACTATGGTAAACATTTGGCTTGTCCACGTCATCCTAACATTTTTGAACAACCTAAAATACTCATAAGAGAAGCCGGTGCAACAATAGTTGCAACATTGGACGATTCTAATCACTACATTATGTCATCGTTATACAATGCGATTCTCATCGACAACAATTATTCGCTCAAATATTTGTTGGGGCTTGTTGATTCGACATTATTTCAATATTTGATGAATAAACTGACATTTGAAAAAACTAAGGGTGCATTTACAAAAGCAAAAATATTCCACTATTATGAGTTGCCTGTAAAAATAGCCACCGCCACCCAACAACAACCCATCATCAACCTTGTTGACCGCATTCTTGCCGCCAAGCGCGCCAATCCGCAAGCCGACACAAGCGAATTGGAAACCAAGATAAACAATTTGGTTTATGAGTTGTACGGACTCACCGATGAGGAGATAAAAGTAGTGGAAGGGAAATAAATTTGGTCGCAAATAAAAGAAATATTATCTTTGCGATATGAAATACTATCGTCGCAAAATATTAATGGCTGTGCTTCAATGCTTTGGCGGAAGTCTATCTGCAATAGAATTGCAGAAGTATCTCTTTTTGTTTACTCGTAAACAAGAAGGTAGCAAGGCATTTGACTTTATACCATACAAGCGCGGCTGTTATTCTTATCAGGCGCAATGGGATATTAATGCTCTTATAACCAAAGGGTATTTAAAAGAAAAGGTACACGATGTGCTCGAAATTGCACAAGCCGACAATTATATGTTGATGCTTGATATGTTTGACCAAAGTTACTTGCGACAATTAAAAGATACCTTTGCTAACTTCTCGCAAGATGATATTATCCGTTATACATATCAGAAATATCCATTTTACGCTACCAAAAGCATTATTGCTGAGCAAATATTGGCTGATTATCCCGAGGATTTGGTCAAGATAGAAAAACAAAAACGACATTTCACAGAGCCACAGTTGTTTACTATCGGTTACGAGGGTATTTCGTTTGAAGAATATCTTAAAAGATTGATTCTATACGATGTTCACGTATTGTGTGATGTCCGCAAAAACGCTTACAGCCAAAAATATGGCTTCTCGAAAGCCCCGTTGCAAAAAGCCTGTGAAGGCATAGGCGTAAAATATGTTCACGTTCCGCAACTTGGAATAGAATCCGAAAAGCGACAAGAACTTAATACGCAGGCAGATTACGACCGTCTTTTCGACGAATACGAAAAGACCACTCTCAAAGACAATACAGAGGCATTACAGTATGTCCGCGACCTAATAAAGACCGACCAACGTGTTGCACTCACCTGTTTCGAGAAAGACCCAAAACAATGCCACCGTTCAAGAGTTGCAAAAGCCTTGATGCAGTTTGACGACAGGGATTATGAACTAAAATTATTGTAGATTATGGCGGTAACGAGGATATTGATTTCTGTGAAAACGTATCCAACTTTGTCGAAAAAATATGACGAGTTGGTTTGTACAGCCGGATTCCGCGAAGACGGCTCGTGGATTCGCATTTATCCCATTCCTTATCGTAAACTTCAATTTACCGACCGATATAAAAAATGGCAGTGGATTGAAGTGGATGTTGTAAAAAATAACAAGGACTTCCGAAAAGAGAGTTACCGTCCCGTTGACATTGATACAGAAATTGTTTTGCAAGATACCGTTGGCACTGATAATGATTGGCAAGACCGCAAAAACATCGTATTGAAAAACGTCCGCTACAATATGGACGAATTAATTGAAGAGGCGCAAAACCAATCAATTGGCACATCATTGGCTGTTTTGAAACCCAAAGAAATTAAAGATTTTATTTGGGAAGAAGAAGAACGAGAGTGGGACAAAGATAAGTTGGCGGCAGTATATGCCAACCAACAACAAGGCAGCCTGTTTGAGGAGACCAAAGCAACCGAAAAGATTTTTCAAGTTGTAAAAAAACTTCCGTATAAATTCAGTTATGTTTTTACCACCGAAGATGGCAAAGAACGCACTCTAATGATAGAGGATTGGGAAGTTGGCGAACTGTATTGGAACTTGTTAAAAAGCAATGGCGGAGACGAACTTACTGCCTGCCAAAAGGTTAAGGAAAAGTATTTTGATTGGATGGCTAAGAAACGCGATTTGTACTTTTTTCTTGGCACAACACAACGACACCACAACTACGCCAAAAATCCGTTTATCATCATTGGTGCATTTTATCCACCAAAGATTCAGAAGGATGCACAGTTGACATTGTTTTGATGCTATTCTCCTGACATTCTAAATTCTAATTCATAGTTTTTGATGAACTCAGTTTCTTCCTTTGTTAAACCATACAAAGGACAGATATAGTCGTCAATTCCATCAATTATTGATTTGGAACGGACTATTTTATATTCTTTGAAGTTTTGAACCAAATATTTGGATTTTTCGGTTGTAACCCTGACATTGGCATTGTCTTCAATGTCAGAAAGATAACGCTCATAAATATCATTTAAATAGTCAATATCTTTTTCTGTCAAATCAGGAATTGTAAAATTCTCAATTTCGTATGATTTCCAATCCAAATTATTGGAATATATTTGATAAAACCAAAATGACAAAGAACTACTCAGGATACATCCGATGGCATCGGCGAAATCTTTTTTGAAAAAAATTGGTTTTTCCTTTGTAGAACCTGTTGGATAATTAGTGACAACCTTGAAATATCTACCGCCGGAAGTGCGATAAAAAATAGGTTTCCCATTGGATTCTAAAAAACAATTTAATGTTTTAAATCCTTTTATTTTCATCAATATGTGTTTTTCGATGTCTGAGCCGATTTTGGGGATTCTTCCCATAAGTTCCAAACCTTTTACATTTACAAACTTCAAATTGTTCACAAGTTGTTTAAGGCTAAAATCGTTTCCTTTTTTACGATACATTTTCGTACTTAACAGTTTCTCACACTTTGATAATGTTTTTGTAAACATAATAATTGAGGTATTAACAACCGCGTTTTTAAAAACAGGTTCAGGTCGCACTGCATACGATGAAATACTAATTTCTTTACAGTTTTCAAACAATAAATTATGTACGCCTGTCGATGCTTCGCTTGAAGTAATTGAAATCGGCACAATATACGCAAGAGTTCCTCTGGACTTTATTATATTGTACCCGTGTTCAATGAAAAGTGTAAATGTATCCAACGACCCCTTTTGAATACCTTTAATAGTCTTTGCTGTAACATAAGTGTGTTCATAGATGTCCTTTTCGTCGTTTGTAATTTTTGCACCATACGGCGGATTGCCAATCACCACGTCGAAGCCTTGATTAGACGACCGATTAAACACGTCGGCAAACCAAGTGTGCCAAAGGAAGAACTTTTGGTTTTCTGCGAGGAAGTCCTCTTTGAGAAGGTTCTGAAACGCATCA
>JAGCVU010000179.1 GCA_017962175.1 Bacteroidales bacterium
ATATCAAACACGAAAATCTCACCGCCATTGCCCAATGTGCCTGCCTGCAATACCAACTGACAAGCCTCAGGAATGGTCATAAAGAAACGAGTAATTTTTGGGTCGGTAACGGTAACAGGACCGCCCTTTTCAATCTGGGCTTTGAATCTCGGAATAACAGAACCGTTGCTACCGAGAACGTTACCAAAACGGGTGGTGATAAATTTGGTGGGGAAACAACTGTTGAGCGATTGTGTGTAGATTTCGCAGATACGTTTGCTACAACCCATTACGTTTGTGGGATTTACCGCCTTATCGGTAGAAATCATCACAAATTTATTCACCTTATATTTTACTGCAAAATCGGCTAAGAGTTTTGTGCCGAAAACATTGTTTTGAATAGCCTGCGAGGGGTTGTTTTCCATCATAGGCACGTGTTTGTATGCTGCTGCGTGGTAAATTACCGAAGGATGGAACTTTTCAAACACGGCTGTAAGACGAGTACGGTCGGTAACGCTACCGATAACTATCTCAAAATTAAAGAAATTGAGTTTTTCTTGGAGTTCGAGTTCCAAATCGTAGAGAGGCGATTCGGCTTGGTCGAAAATAACGATTGTCTTAGGATTGAATTTAGCCACTTGACGAACAATTTCGCTACCGATACTTCCGGCGGCACCTGTTACAAGGATAGTTTTGTTAACCAGGTCTTTGCGAATTTCCATTTCGTCGAGATGAATGGGGTCGCGTTCGAGAAGGTCTTCAATTTTGATGTTACGTATCTGCTTGAAACTCAATTCACCATTGATCCAGTTGCTAACCTTCGGAGTAGAAAGCACCTTTACATTTTTAGAAAGGCAAAGGTCGATAATGGCTTGTTTCTGCTTAGAGTTTGGCAATTGCTCCGAAAGAATGAGCATTGTAACACCTTGTGTATAAATAAGTTCTTCAAGTTTATCTAAGGGATATACCTTAATACCGTCGATACTTTTGCCCACCGAATTGTGACTTTGATCGAGGAATGCAACTACGTGATAATTAGTACCTGCATCGCGGTCGAGAGTGCGTTTGGTAGTGAGGGCAAACTCGTTGGCACCATAAATTACAACATGTTTGCACGAACTTTGGTGCGAACGGTAGTCGAAATAGAGTGCCTTCACCACAAATCTCGAAACCGACATTGTGGCAGCTGCTATAATACAGTCGATTACAAGAACTGATAGCGGCACAGCATTTACGGTAAAACCGAATTCAACTGCCAAAAAGTTGAAACAAATAGCCACCACCGAACCAATTAATATCGTAACACATATACGAATGGCATCGTTGGTAGATGTGTAACGCACAAGTCCTGCGTAAGTTTTTGATATTACGAAGCTTATGATTCTGATAGGAACTAACAGAGCAAAAGCATACCAAAGATTCTGATTTAGTGATTCTCCCATAGAGAAATTGAATCGGAGCATATAAGCTGCCAATATTGACACACATATTATCAATACATCGATTGAGAATACCACCCATTTGGGAGCGTGTAGATTTGACAATAATCTTTTTATCATAATAGTCAAAAGATGGTGTTTGTTTGTTTTTATCGTTGCAAAGATACGAAGCTGTTATTAACTTTACGTATGCTTCGTATGAATTTTTTTTATCCAATAGTAAAACACAAATCTTGCTCCATACCCTATTAACATTTTTTAAAAAAAACTATACAACAAAGAGCGCCACAAAAACGTCTTATTAACAAACCAACAAAATTTTGAAAGATGAAGACATTATTATTAACTGCGGCAATATTGATAGCGCTATTTACAGCGCAGACCGCATCGGCACAATGGAACGATATGCTGCTCAATAGCGGCAACAAAGGCAAGGCGGAACTATCTACCAACAAAGCCGCCACCATAAAATGGGATAAAACCGAATACGACTTTGGTAACATCAAGCAAGACAACCCTCAAAAGGTGGAATACGTGTTTGAAAACACCGGCGACAAACCCGTAATCATTACCAAAGCAGAGGCTTCGTGCGGATGCACAAAGCTTACCTACGACCAAAAGCCTATTATGCCCGGTCAAAAGGGAACTATATCTACCGTATTCGATGCCAAGGAGTTAGGTCTGTTTCAAAAATCCATTACGGTATTTATGAATCTTGATGCTCCAAACGATGTTTACGAACTGAAACTCACGGGTTCGGTAGTAAAATAAACTCTTGTAAGTTACTTTAAGTAAACTATATAGGTTGTTAATAAGAAAGAATATTGCAGTGCGCAGCATTGCAATATTTTTTTATTAGTTCTTGTGTATATTCAGCACACTGCAAAACACCTTCGCGACTGCCATCATATCCATTTACAAGTAAAAGAAAATGTGTGGTGGATAGCGATATTTTAGTGCGTTCGTTGTCGCTTGTGGGTGTGCCAACTCCTCCGATATTATCACGGTAAACTGGTAGATTTTCAATATTTAACATACCGCGACCAATACCTTCGTATGGCTCGCCGGCGCGTCCGATTCCAAGCACAAGATCGCCTTGAATTTTGTCCATATCAAATCCGCCAATGCTGTATCCTGTGTAGATGCTTGCAAGATTTACAAGGTCGGCAAGAGTATTAATTTTATATAACTCCTCCCCTTTTACAATTCGGCGAATAAGAGCCTCGGCAGCGGGACGGTAGCGGCTTGGGGCTTTGCCAAATTTTTTGTATGCCTCGCGTGTGGCGTGTATAGGTGGCATCTGTTTGATGCTTTCTTCGTTGAGAACTTGTCGGTAACTATCTGAAAGTGTGGCAATTTCTTTCCAAAGGTTTTCATCTGGTTCAGAGTTGGTTACAGTGGCAGTAAGTGCGCAACCCGCAAAGTCGGGGAATATTTTTTGAAATTCTTCTGATATTGTAATATTCATAAAGATGTTTTTTTATTTCTTTGCAAAAATATTAGAGATTTTATGAAAACAGCAACATTCACGGCTTTTTTAGCGGTTTTTCTTACAATTAATTGCGTTGCGCAAAGCGACGACGGATGGTTTACAAGCAAAATCACAGCAGGAACAACCTATAAATCAGACAATTATAATCCATTAGTACGAGCCACCTATTATTATAATTTAGAAAATCATTTTTCAGTAGGAACTCAAACCGGCATTATCTTCGCCGACAACACCTTTATTCCCTTGGAGACAAGCATTAGAATACGTCCCTTGGGCAAAAAAAAAATCATGCCGGCAATATTCATCAACGGAGGCTACAATGCCGATGTATCGGGCAATAAGAATGGTAACGCACTATTTTCCACATCATTAGGTATAGAAACAGGATTTCTTCACCGTATCAATTATGTGTTGGATGTTGGCGCAGAATGGTTTGACAAAGATTGTTTGCTGAGGGTTTCGGCAGGAATATTATTCTAAAAAAAACGTAGAGACGTGCCATGGCGCGTCTCTACAATGATAATTTTTCGAGATTAGAAAATAAATGTCAAACCGATTTTGAAAACAGCAATATCATTCCAAGGCGAAAGTTCGCTGTAAACACCGCAAGTGCCAAACATATAGCGAACACCAGCTGTGGGGAATACTTTGGGTTCACCATCTGAAAACTCTGGTGGACGGTCATCGCTCCAATCGTGATTCCAATGAAGATAACCAACAGAAATACATCCATAAGTATCCAAATTAGGAACAAATTGATAATGGAAAGCACCACGAGTGCCTATTTGCCATGCACTATGAGTAAGTTTAGCACCACCAACGGTTTTAGAACCGTGAGCTATACCAAAATAGCCACCGGCACTGATAGAACCTTTGCCGTTGATAATGCCTCCGAGGAAACCATAATCAAGTGCAAAATTAAACGAAGGTTGGAAAACATTCTCATCAGCATCATTGATACCGAAACCTATGTTCATACCAAGATTGCCTACGTCAAAAACTGTCTGCGCATACGACTGTTTAGAAGCGCAAATGCTAAGCGATAATATCGCTGCAAAAATAATTAGTACTTTTTTCATCTTGTATAGTTATAAATTATTAAAAATCAATTTCATCAGGGAATTGTCCTGAACTGCTTTCCAATTGAAGACAGTTGATAGACTGCATATCTGCCGAAGAAATGGTAAATCCTTCCACATCGGCGTTCTCTTTAAGACGTTCGGGTTTTGTGCTCTTAGGCAACGGCAATATTCCGTTTTGCAAACACCATTTAACGCACAATTGAGCCACTGTAACGTTGTATTTTTTAGCAATTTCAATAAGTTCCGGAACAGAAAACATCTTGCCCCTACCAAGCGGACTCCATGCTTCAACCAACATATTGTGAGCCTTACAATAGTCCACAACATAGTTTTGACGGTAGCCGGGATGATATTCTATCTGGTTTACCATAGGGATGATATTGGCAATTTTGAGCAACGGTTCCAAATGGTGAATCCAAAAATTACTAACACCTATTGCCCTCACTTTCTGCATTTTATAAAGGTCTTCAAGCGCATGCCAAGTTTCGGCGTTGAGTTCAGCCCAATTTTCGTATTTAGAAGGCGAAGCAGGCCAATGAACAAGATAAAGATCGAGATAATCGGTTTGCAAGTCGTTGATAGTCTTTTCAAAAGCACGCATTGTTTTGGCATATCCGCGTTCGGTGTTCCAAACTTTGCTGGTAATAAAAAGGCTTTTTCGGTCAACGCCCACTTGTTTGATTGCTTTGCCTATAAACTTTTCGTTGGCGTACACTGCCGCAGTATCGATATGTCGGTAACCGATTTCTAAAGCTTCAGAAATGGATTCTGAAACAGATTTTTCGTCTCTATTTTCCCAAGTGCCAAGTCCTATACAAGGAATTTCAACACCGTTTTGTAAAACAAAATTGTCCATAGTTTGAGTCCAATTAGTAAATATTTAAACAATCAAAATTATCTTTTTTATTTTAACTACACAAAAAATTTAGATTAATTAACAGTTTATTTAATAAAATTTGTATCTTAGCATTGTAAAAAAATAAAGCAAATATGGCAATAGCATACATCAAAAAAGAAAGCAACAATCTGATATTATACGATTTAGAGGGACGAATCATATCACGTCCACCTTTTGCTGACGGCGAAGTAATAGCAAGTGGAAGCGACTTTTACGTTTCGGAAACCCCAGATGGATACCATACATACGATGTGGACGGTGTGCTACTTAATTCTTACTCAAAAGAGATAGGACATTTTGTAAAAGTAATCGACGACCGCTGTCTGTTTCTTGAAGGCGAAACACTACGACAATACGATAAAAATGGCTACGATTCACAAAACTCGTCGGCACTGCAACTTAAAAATTCTGACAAAAAATCAAATCGTCGTGAAAAACTCGAAAAGGCAGGATCGCTGTTTATCACTATATTAATCATTCTAAACGCAATAGCCGCCGGTGTAATGACCTACACCGAAGACAACACTCCCACCGAAATATGGCTCAACCATTTTTGCGACATCAGCATCTTAATCTTTATAATAGAGATAGTTATAAGAATTTTCTGTCGCAAAAAACCACTTGAATTCTTTACTTGCGAAGACCGAGGCTGGAACATTTTCGACCTTATCGTTACTGTTATTTCCTCGCTCAGTTTCTTCACCGGATTGGAAGGCATTGTGGGCGCACGTGCCATACGTATCTTGCGAGAACTCAGACTTTTGCGTGTGGCTTCGGGTATATCTAATATGAAACGAGTATTGCAAGCATTACTCTATTCGCTGCCGCAAATTTCGTGGGCAAGTTTGTTTTTCATACTCCTTTATTATATATACGGAATCACAGGCGTGGAACTTTACGGCGAATGCGACGAGCATTTTTCATCGCTTCACCGCACATTTCTCACTCTCTTGCAATTAATGACAATGGACGATTGGATGAACATTACCCTCAGCGTAATGGAAACCAATCCTATGGCGTGGATATATTTCAGCACGTTTATACTCTTTGCATCGTATATTCTTGTAAACTTGATAGTTGGTATAGTGGTAGACTCGCTAAACGAAGTACACAATCAAGCAATGTCGTCGTCTACCGATGAACTTACACGCGAGGTTGACAAATTAGAAAAACAGATGCAACACGTGAAAGAACTAATCAACAAAAAAGAAAATAAGGACAACGCCTAAAGGCATTGTCCTTATATCTCACATTCTTAATATTTGAATTATTTATTCACCACGGCTTTCAATTTCTTGCAAAACCTCTTTGGCGCGTTCTTTAGCAATGTCGAAGTTTGAGCAGATGTTGAGTTTGTCTAACTTGTCGGCAAGACCTGAACGTTCGAGTTCGGAGCGAACACTCTCATTAACACCTGACAATACAATAGTTACGTTTACTGCGTGAATCTCGTCGATTACAGCGCTAAAATTATTGATACCGGTGCTATCCATAAAAGGCACGTGACGCATACGAATCACCAATACCTTAACCTTGTGAGCCGATGCCAATCCGCGAAGAATTTCACGATATTTTTTAGCGGCACCAAAGAAGAATGGTCCTGAAATTTCGTACACATCAATTCCCTTAGGCAAGAATGAATAGTTTTCTAACGGATCTGAACCTTCGGTAACAGTGAGCACTTGACACTGTTTCGACATACGCTGCATAAAGAGCAAACAAGCCATTACCATACCTACCTCGATAGCCACTGTAAGGTCAACCAAAACAGTAATCAAGAATGTTGCAACCAAGATAACTGTATCATACTTAGAGCCTTTAGTAATGGACACAAACGAACGCCATTCGCTCATATTGTATGCCACCACAATCAGCACGCCTGCAAGACACGACATCGGAATCAGTTTTGCAAAACGTCCAAAAAAGAGCATAATCAAAAGCAGCGTAACAGCGTGAACAATACCGGCTACAGGAGTACGTCCGCCATTTTTAACGTTGGTAGCAGTACGAGCAATAGCGCCGGTAGCGGGAATTCCACCAAAAAGCGGCGAAGCTATATTGGCGATACCCTGTGCAATAAGTTCGGTATTAGAACGGTGGTTGCCACCAATCATACCATCAGCCACAACTGCCGAAAGCAACGACTCAATAGCACCCAAAACCGCAATAGTGATGGCTGGCTGTATGTAGTTGCCAATCAGCGACCAGTCAATTGAAGGAAACTCAATGCTGATAGACGAAGGAATTTCGCCAAAAACTGTTTCAATAGTGCTAACAGGAAGCTGGAAAACTGCCACAGCTACAGTTGTGAGCACAATGGCTACAAACGAACCGGGAATTTTGTCGGTTATCTTCTTAAAAAACAGCGAAATAAAAATGGTTACAAGTGTAATAACCAGTGCTGTCCAATTAATAGAATCAAAATTGGCAAAATATGCGCCCCATTTACCAATAAAGTCGGAGGGCAACTCGCCTGCTATTGAAAGTCCAAAAGCGTCTTTGATCTGAGTGGTAAAAATTGTAAGTGCGATACCCGAAGTAAAGCCCACAACCAATGGGTGAGGGATAAACTTGATAACCGAACCAAATTTCAAGAGTCCAAAAATCACAAGCATAATGCCAGCCAATACTGTAGAAATCAGCAAGCCCTGCATACCATATTGATGAACTATACCAGCCACCACCACGATAAATGCACCTGTAGGACCGCCAATCTGAACACGGCTACCGCCAAGAAACGAGATTATGAATCCAGCCACAATAGCTGTGATTAGACCTTTTTCGGGCGAAACGCCTGAAGCCACCGCAAACGCAATAGCAAGAGGCAATGCCACTATGCCAACAATGATACCCGACATAAGGTCGGTTTGAAACATCTTCTTGGAATAACCTTTGTGTAATACCGAAAAAAGTTTCGGACTAAAAATTTTTTCCACTATAAATTGTTTTAAATCAAATATTTACAAATTATTTCACTATTACCGACAAAAGCAAAGTATTGCCGGATTTGCAATGCGCAAAGATAATTCAACAGATAAACCTGATTGGAAAGATGTGATTAAGAAATATTTAAAAAAAGTGTCAAAAAATATCAATTCGCTTTAACAAATTATAAACTCAACGGGAGAAACAACAAATATCCAAATTCCCGGATTTTTTTAAGCAATAAAGAAAACCTTTTGATTTTTGAAACGTACAAAATAATATAAATACAACAATTACAGATAGTTGTAGATATATTCATTTTCCATAATTTACCCATAATTTTTCACAACAGACATCGGAGCCGGATATAATTATCCGGCTTTTTGTTGTTTACACACATACATAATTGCATCGGTTATGAGCAAAAAAAATCCTGCCGGAAAACACATTCCGACAGGATTAAAAAGAAACACTATTTATTTTCTATTTGATTACTTCTTCATCGAATCTTCAACAGCGGCTTGTGCAGCTGCCAAGCGTGCAATCGGTACGCGGAAGGGTGAGCAACTTGCATAGTTCATACCTACGCGAGCGCAGAATTTAACCGAGTTGGGTTCGCCGCCGTGCTCGCCGCAGATACCTGTGCGAAGGTTGGGACGTACCTTGCGACCTTTTTCTACTGCCATTTCGATAAGTTGACCTACGCCGTGCTGGTCGAGCACTTGGAACGGGTCTACCTTCAAAATCTTCTTCTCCAAGTATGCGGGGAGGAACGAAGCAATATCGTCGCGGCTGTAACCGAAGGTCATCTGTGTTAAGTCGTTGGTACCAAACGAGAAGTACTGCGCCTCGGTAGCAATGCGGTCGGCGGTGAGGGCGGCACGAGGTATTTCTATCATTGTGCCGATTTCAAACTCGATTGTTACACCGTATTCTGCGAATACCTCCTTGGCTGTTTTCTCGATGATTTCTTTCTGCTGACGGAACTCGTAGAGAATACCGATAAGCGGAACCATGATTTCAGGTTTGGGGTTCTTGCCCTCTTTCTTAAGTTCGCAAGCAGCCGAAAGAATTGCGCGGGTCTGCATAGCGGTGATTTCGGGGAATGTGATGCCGAGACGGCAGCCACGGTGACCAAGCATCGGGTTGTTTTCAGCAAGCGAGTTGACACGTTTCTTGATGTCGTCGATGCTTACGCCCATCTGGTCGGCCATTGTCTGCTGACCTTTGGCATCGTGAGGAACAAACTCGTGCAAGGGCGGGTCGAGAAGACGGATGTTAACTGGCAAGCCGTCCATAGCCTCGAGAATACCCTTGAAGTCGGCTTTCTGGTAAGGAAGAAGTTTTGCAAGTGCTTTTTCGCGACCTTCAACAGTGTCGGCAAGAATCATCTCGCGCATTGCTATAATCTTCTGATCCTCAAAGAACATGTGTTCGGTACGTGTTAAGCCGATACCTTTTGCACCAAACTCACGAGCGATTTTTGCATCGTGGGGAGTGTCGGCATTGGTACGAACCTGAAGAACTGTATATTTGTCGCAGAGATCCATCAAAGCTTTGAAATCGCCGCTGAGTTCGGCAGCCTTGGTGGGAATCTGTCCTGCATAAACCTGACCTGTAGAACCGTTTAATGAAATGTAGTCGCCTTCTTTGTAGGTAACGCCTTCAATTTCAACGGTTTTGTTTTTGTAATTAACATTGATTGCGCCTGCACCCGAAACGCAGCATTTACCCATACCACGGGCAACAACTGCGGCATGCGATGTCATACCACCACGAGCTGTGAGGATACCTTCGGCGGCCGACATACCTGCGAGGTCTTCGGGAGAGGTTTCGATACGAACCATTACAACCTTGTGTCCGTCTTTGCGCCATTCTTGAGCGTCGTCGGCGTGGAATACGATTTGTCCGCATGCAGCACCGGGACTTGCGGGCAAGCCACGTGTAATAACTTTTGCTTTTTTGAGAGCATCTTTGTCGAATACAGGGTGGAGAAGCTCGTCGAGTTTTTGAGGCTCGCAACGCATGATTGCTGTTTTTTCGTCGATAAGTCCCTCGCGAACAAGGTCCATAGCGATTTTAACCATAGCAGTACCTGTGCGTTTGCCGTTACGTGTCTGCAAGAACCAAAGTTTGCCTTCTTGAACGGTGAACTCCATATCCTGCATATCGCGGTAGTGGTTTTCGAGTTTGGTCTGAATTTCGTCCAACTCTTTGTAAATCTCGGGCATAGCCTCTTCCATAGAGGGATATTTAGATTTGCGCTCCTCTTCAGAGATGCCTTGGAGTTGAGCCCAACGTTTAGAACCTTCGATAGTAATCTGTTGAGGTGTGCGAATACCAGCCACAACGTCTTCACCTTGAGCATTAACAAGATACTCGCCGTTGAAGAGGTTTTCGCCTGTGGCAGCATCGCGGCTGAAGCATACGCCTGTAGCCGAAGTGTCGCCCATGTTGCCGAATACCATTGCCATAACCGAAACGGCTGTACCCCATTCATCAGGAATACCTTCCATTTTGCGGTAAAGAATAGCACGTTCGTTCATCCAACTGCGGAACACAGCGCAGATAGCACCCCAAAGTTGCTCCATCGGGTCGTCGGGGAAGTCGCTGCCGGTTTGTTTCTTAATGGCTGTTTTAAAACGTTTTACAAGGTCTTTGAGTTCTTCTACAGAAAGATCTTTGTCGAGTTTTACGCCACGGATTTTTTTAACTTCTTCAATGATAGCCTCAAAGGGGTCGATATCCTCTTTGTTAACGGGCTTCATTCCGAGAACAACGTCGCCGTACATCTGTACGAAACGGCGATACGAGTCGTATACGAAGTGGGGATTGTTGGTCTTTTTAACCATGCCCTCTGCCACAGTGTCGTTGAGACCGAGGTTGAGGATAGTATCCATCATACCGGGCATGCTGGCGCGAGCACCCGAGCGTACCGAAACGAGGCAGGGGTTAGAAGCGTCGCCAAATTTAGTTTTAGTAAGTTGTTCGATGTGTTTTACGGCTTTTTCAACATCGTCTTTAATAAGGCTAACAACTTGATCTTTGCCCTTTTCGTAATATTCGGTGCAAACTTCGGTTGTGATGGTGAATCCCGGAGGAACGGGAACGCCGATAAGGTTCATTTCTGCAAGGTTGGCGCCTTTACCGCCAAGTAATTCTCTCATATCTGCACGGCCTTCTGCTTTTTTGTCGCCGAACAGATATACGCGCTTTTTATCGCTCATACTATTGATTATAATTATTTTTGGTTAAAACTTTAATTTTTTCTGTTTTGCAAATATAAAATTAATTTTAATTCTGTGTATATTGATTTTAAAAATTTTTATAACAAAAAAAACTAAAAAAAGGCTTATATCACTGATTATTAAAAAAAACACCGTTGCGCATATTATGTGCAACGGTGAAAAAAATAAATAATAATGAATGTACTACAAAATACTCTCTATTTTTTCTTGCGAGTGGCAGCTTTTTTACCTTTGCTTGTTTTAGCTGCTTCAGACTTGCCGTTATTGGTTTGAGAGTGCGACGAGCCGTTGGTTACTTTCTGTCCGCTCTGAGAGGACTGTTCGGTTTTTGGTTTTTTACCATTGCTGGTAGACGATGTTTGCGCCATTGTAAACGATGCCGAAAATAGCGAAAGCGCAAGGATGAACAATATTTTTTTCATAGTAGAATGTTTTAAGAATGATACATTTGTTTGTTCTGAAAATATAGTTGCATCGCAGTTCTGAAACTGAAACGCAATTTTTACGAACCCTTGATGCCGCTGATAATTGTTACACAGCCGCGTTTAGGCTCGGCGCTTTCTTTCGATACAAGCGGAACTTTTACAAAGATCTTGATTCTCTGTGTTTTATTACATTCATAATCCCACACAGCCTTGTATTCGTCAGATTTATTGTTGTAGAGTTTTTCGCCGTCCCAGTCTTCGATAGCAAATTCGATCTGTTCGGGCAATTGGTCGTCGCCTTTGATTATAAATCTATACGAAATGCCTTTGCTGAGGGTCTTGAAAATTAAGATTTCCTCGCCTTCGTATAGTTTTACGGCGCTATATCTACCGCTGATTACATAGTCTTCAAGCAGTGGCAGAACTTCTGATTCGGTAAACTCCTTGCATTGAGCATTGCTCTGCAAGGGAACCGAAACAGATAATGTCAATAAAGCAAAAATAAGTGCAAACTTTTTCATTTTCATATTCTTCAGGTTGTTTATTATTGTATATACTCGTTTCTTATTTCAGTGATTTTTTCGGTAAGTTGGGCATACACCTTACGGTCAACCTTGGCAGTTCCCACCTTGTCGTAGATGGTTTTCAGTTGCTGCATTTGTTTAAATAGGTAGGCAATGCCATCGTTCTTTGAGAACTCTTTGAGCAAACCGATCATATCGTCGAGGGTAAATTTCTGATTTTTTACGATGTCGTCGATATTGTTGTCCTCGGGAGGAAGAGTTTCAAGCATCTTGAGCGAAAGGTAAAGACCTTCAACCCATCCGCCTACTAGCACCGTAGAGGCAATTTCGTTGCGTTCGTCTTCTTCGAGGAAGTTGGTAGAACGTGTGTAACAGTCAGACACTATGGACACGATTTTGTTTTTGTTGTTCATATTGTCTTGAATTTTCTGAATGGTGCTGTCGTTGAAAAATCCTACAATGCCGAGTTGTTCAGAAAGTTTCTTTACAGCGGCAAGATAGTCGATAGCTGCCTGATTCTGTTCGTAGAGAGCACAGAAGCTGAGGTCGGCAGAATAGATGCCAAGATTCAAAGCCTGAGATGTTTGAGTGTTGTAGCGGCTAACATTCGAAGCCGGGCTCAGGTACTCATCGTTGTACTTGATGCCGAGTTGCTCAAGAATAAGAGCGGTTTCTACAGGCGAAGGCAGTGAATAGAAGATAAACTTAGCCTCGTCGTAAGCAGTTGTGCTGATTGCGTCAGCAGTGTCGATGTTTTGTGTATTGGTTGTGGTACCACCGCCGGAACACGATTCACTTAAAACCGCCGTCATAATTCCGGCAGTTAACAGCAGTAATGATTTCTTGATGTTGTTCATTTTTAGGTAAAATATTAATTTGAGTAAGAATTTTTTGTCAGTTTATGGTTGTAAAATTCGTTGATAAAGGTAAGCAATATTTTTGAAACAGCAAGCGCTTTTTTTTATTTTTTTGCAAGATTACGCAGCAAAACTACGTAACCTGTTAGTTGATAAAAACTTTTGTCGCGTAATACTATGTCAGCTTTGTAAACATAAACACCTAAAGGACAATGGTGACCATTGCGAGTACCGTCCCATCCTTCGTTGATATTGGTGCTTCGGTACATAATCTGACCTTTGCGGTCGAGTATCACAATCTTATATTGGGCAATGTCGCCATGAACGGGCACAAACACATCATTGAGTCCGTCGCCATCGGGTGTAAATGCATTGGGGAATTTAACAATAGGACTCTGAATTACGGTAACAGCCTTTTTTACAATCGCGGTGTCGGTGCAAGAGTTTGGCGACGTGACTATAAGTGAAACGTCGAACGTGCCGCCAAACTGGTATACGTGCAATGGATTCTTCTCGTCGGATTTTTGACCGTCGCCAAAGTTCCAAAGATAATAAGCTGCTCCGTCGGATTCACTTGCCAATCTCAATTCCTGACCTTCGTACAAGGTGTCGGCATTTTGTGCAAATGCAGCACTCGGCTGAGCAAACACGTGAATGGTTTTGGTAGTGGTGGTGGCTGCTCCGCAGTCGCCGTAAGCCGTAAGGGTAACATCATAGTCGCCAGAACCTTCAAATGTGTGGGTGGGCATAGGTGATTTGCTGGTAGTGCCGTCGCCAAAATTCCAAATACACGAATCACTGTTGATCGAAATGTTGGAGAATTCTACCGTAACAGGCTGACAGCCTTGTGTGGTGTTGGTTTTCATCGATGCAATCACCGGACGACCTTCAATCACAAACGGTATCGACAATGTGTCGTAGCATGTGCCATCGGTTTGGATAAGAACAATATTGTAGTTGCCACAACGTTCGTAGGTATGACTCGACTCTTCAATTGTGTGCGAAATATTGCCGTCGCCAAAATCCCATTGTGCCGCTGTGATATTTTGACTCATATTGGCAAAATTGATTGTAGTTTCTGGATAAACGGCACTACTATTAGTAACACGCACATCGGTAATGGGTTTTGAAAATACCGTAACTTTTACCGATGCGGTATCAGTACATCCTACACCGTCTGCCTGCATCATAGATGCTTTGATTACATGCGTTTGCGTGTGACCGGTGTTGTTAGTAAAAGTGTATTTTGTGGGGCCTGTACAATCGTAAATCTTGGTTTCGTCAGAAATATCGTAAGTGGTAAAACCACCAGAATGGTCTTGTGTCATAGTGATTTGCAGCGGCGAACAACCTTCGGATTTATCAAGAGTAAAACCTGCGATATTAGGAGGACGTGTAAGTTTGATGTCGGTAAGTTTTACTTGACAGTTGTTAGCATCTTTTACCGTTACAGAATATGTACTGTCGGTAAGGTATGAGAATACGCCAGAGTTATATTGCCAATGTTCCTCATCTATAGAGAATTGATATGGTTTTGTGCCGCCCATCGCCGAAGACAAAATTTTGCCAGTGTTGCCGGTGTTGCATACAACATCGTATTTTTCGTAATCGGCAGAAAGCTCCGGCGGGTCGATGATGTCTAAATCGTATACGTGATCACGTGTACAACCTTTTGAATCTCTTGCCTTTATATAATATTTGCCAGGTGCTACTTGTGAATAAACCAAATCAGAATAAGGGTATGTTTTTCCGTTGTCGAACGAAAACTCATAAGGAGGTGTTCCACCCTGAGCCGAAACGGTAATCTCTGCATTATTGTCGCCATGACAGAGTATTGAATTTGTAATTTTGGCGTTATAATTGAATTTTTCGGGCTGGTCAATAGTTACCGAAGCCCAAGCCTGACAACCGTGTTTGTCGGTAATAATAAATTCGTAAGTAGACGATGGCATCTTTGTAAACTTGCCGGTAGTGTTTTCTTCGTGATAATTATTGCCGGATGCTGAATATGTATACGGAGCAACACCGCCTTCTACCACAATTTCGGCAGTGCCGGTGTAATCGCCATAGCATGTGGTTACATGTGTGGAATCTTTTGATACCACAACAAGTTCGGGTGGACGAGTAATTTCAAACGAACCTTCAATTTTGCAATCGTAAGCATCTATTACATAGTAATTATACACACCAGCGTAAAGTCCGTCAAACTCACCGGTGTAGGTATTTGGATCTAAAGAACCCTCCAAATAAAAATGATACGGATATTGAGTTTGAAATTGTTGTCCACCGGAAACTGTTACCTTGGCGCTACCTGAAGCGGTAGTATAACACAATGCCGGCGATGTTTCTATGTTTTCAACCTTAAACAACTCTGGCTCTGTGATTTCTATTTCATGCTCATACGACAACTTACAATTTCGTTCGTCGATAATCATCGGTCTGTATTTGCCAGCAGGTAGGTTTAAAAACTCTGAATAAAAAGACACCATATCTTGATAACTTGCCGATTCGGAGATACGCGCCTTTATATCTCCATATCCGCCGCCAGCCATAAAAGTAATTTTTCCGTTGTTGGCACCTTTGCATCCAATGATATCCTTTGAATACACTTCAGTAATATAAAGCGCTTCCGGCTGACTAATAAAAATAGGTTCTTGCGACTTTGACTGACATCCGTTGGCATCCATTACCGTAACATAATAATAACCATAGGCAAGATTAGTGAACACACTTTCGTCGGGATTGTGATCTGGGTCACTATTTAGATAATACTGATAATCAGGAGTGCCGCCTTGAGCCGTTACTACAATTTTGCCATCGTTATCGCCGTGACATGATTGTATATCATAATCCTGTGTAGTAAACGTCAATTTAGTAGGTTGACTAACAGAAGCCTGTTGTACAGGGGTAGCACATCCATTTTGATCTGTTACCCTAAAATCATAATTTCCTGCATAAAGAAAAATAGTGTTAGTAGAATTCATATAAAAACTACTATTGCCGTTTTGGCGGTATTCGTATCTGTAGTCTCCAGTACCGCCCGTTGCCGACAAAACAACCTTAGCATCGTCTTTATCGTAGCACGTAGCATCGTCGGCTGACACTATATTCATTTTAAGCTCATCGGGATGTGTAATTACAACTTGATCTGTACCTGAAAAACATCCTTTTGAATCTTTGATTTGCAAAGTGTATGTACCTTGTCCGAGTGATTCAAACTCACATAAACGTGTTTGTAATGTAATACTTTTTGCACCAAAATTATCGTATGTGAATGTAAATGGAGCTGTTCCACCTTCTGCTTGAACAAATATTCTACCTTTTTTGTCGTTGTAGCATTTGTTGTATTCAGAATAAGCCTGAGTCATTGCGATAACAAGTCGTTCGGGTTGAGTAATTGTTACTTTCTCCCATGCTACCATACAGTCGTCGGACACTTTTACCTTAGGATAATAATTACCGGCGCCAACGTTGAACGAATTGGTACTACCCCAATCGCTTCCGTCTTCCAAAATAGAATACTGATAAGTGCCTCCGTTGCCGGATGCTGTAATAACGATAGAGCCATCGGTGGCACCGGCACAAGTTTGTACACCGGCACTTGTAACATTCATTTGCAATTTGGTAGGCTGGTCAATGGTAACATCCTGACTGCCACCTATCGAATAACAATGGTGCGAATCGGTAACGGTGAGGGTATAAGTGCCTGCACCAAGATCTGAAAAAATCGGCGAATCTTCGTAGGTGATACCGTCGTTGATAGAATAGAGATAATCGCCAGTTCCTCCTTCAGGAGTATTGAAGGTAATAATACCGTTGGTATTGCCATAGCAACCTGTTACATCTGTAATGGTTGCACCTTTGTAAACCACCTGATCGGGTTGTTTAATCTCCACAAGTTGTGGATAATCAACCTCACAATCTTGAACGTCTTTGATAATCACCTTGTATTTGGCAGCTGGCAAATCGTTTTTGGTGGGACTAAAATTGCTGGTATATTGGATACTGCCGTCTTCCGGCTCGAAAAAATAACGTACCTGACCTCTTGAAGATGTGGCAGATACAGTGATAGAACCTTCTGACTTGCCATAGCAAGATGTAATGTCGGTGTGCGTTACCGGATTGTCGCCAAGGAACTTCAAAATGGCTTGACCTCCCAAATCTTTTTCAACCACAGCCGATTTACAATTATTCTCGTTTTTCACTACAAGCGAATACGTACCTCCAGTAAGGTTTTCAAATAACGGAGAAGTTTCAAACGGTCCATCTGGTCCTGTGATTGAATAAGAAAAAGTATTTCCACCATTAGGCGATTTAAACTCAATAGAACCATCATTGTCGCCGTAACATATAACAGATTTAGCATATGGAGCAAATGTAATCTCAGGAGGAGATTCCACCAAAACACTTTCTTTGGTAATTAAACATCCGCTTGCTACATCACTCACCTCCACAGTGTAAATACCGTTTTCGACATTAGCAATGGTATACGAAGAACCATTCATCTGTTCCACAAACTGAGCATTTAGCGAAATATCATAAAGACCTGAAACTGAGGTAGAAATATCAATTTTACCATCGGTATATCCGAAGCAAGATGCCGGAGAAGTAGTAGCAGATGCCGATAATCCGCCAATTTTAAAATTATTGATAGCTAATACCAAGCCTGCACCGGAATGAGACTCAATCTCCATATACAATTGAACCACAGAGCGTTTTGCGAACTCTGGTCTGCAGAGATTCACAGTTTGCCAAGAATCGGGGGCTGTTCCATCATTTAAAGTAGAATAAAATGGTTCCCTATTGTCGGGATCTGTACTCCACAATAATCGGAATGTAGGCGGTTCTGCATGAATATCTTCGTCGTAATAATAATACAAATCAAATGTAATAATAGGTGATGCTATGGCAGAAAAATCAAACTGCTGCATCAAGGTATATACATATCCTTGTGAAGAAGGAACTCCGTTAGTATTAACATCATTATCTACCACATAGTAGTAACTGCCAGAGGTAGGAAGTGAATTGTGTCCTGTAGGAGTATCAATATGTCCTGATTTCCAAACACGATTGGTAGCACTGGGATTACCTGCTTCGGTCCAACCAGTGAAAGTGCTATTTAAAGTATAGGGCAGGGAAGTGGACTGTCCATAGATACCGGAACAGCAAAACAAAAAAATTAATAATATATATAAGGTGTATCTCGTCTTCATTTTTGTGCGCAAAAATACAAAAGTACACAATTATGCTTTTACAATAAGACGTTGATTTTGCTGTTTTTGTTGCTTAACGGTTGCTAAAAAATATCATGTGCAAGTCGGAATCCTAACGTATTGCTGTGATAAGCCGTTGGATATGAATATCGCGATGCCACACGGCAGTTGTCGGCAATATCTTCCCACGAGCCTCCACGGCACACGTGACGAATGCCATATTTAGGACCGCGCGGATTGGTTTGTATGTCGGGCTGATATTGCTCAAAAAAATCGTTGCACCATTCCCAAACGTTGCCACTCATATCGTAAATACCGAGAGCGTTTGGCTCTTTTTGACCTACACGATGAGTAGAACCGTCTTCCTCGCCATACCAAGCCACGTCTTTGATATATCTACTGCCGGCATATTTTGATTTGTCGCCATTTTCGCCACCACGAGCAGCGTATTCCCATTCGGCTTCGGTAGGCAGACGATATTTTTTGCCGGTGAGTTCGTTGAGCCTGTCGGTAAATTCAATGCATTCAACCCACGAAACACTCTCAACCGGAAAGTCGCCAATATCGCGCTTCTTTTTGAAAAACGATGGACTGCTACCCATCACCATTTTCCATTGTGACTGAGTAACAGGATATTGCGAAATAAAAAAGTCGGTCAACGAAACGCGGTGCACAGGTTTCTCGTTGGTGCGCGACTCATTGATGTCGCTACCCATACTAAAGGTGCCACCTTTTACATAAATCATACTTATTTCGAGGTTTGCCGCCTTTTCTACAAAGTTCTCGGTCAATTGCTGTCTCATGCTTAACTTTTTATAAAACTTCCTTAGTTATTTACTAAAGCATTTACAAAAAGTGTTCCTTATTTTCCTAAAAATCGAAATATATGAACGGCTGGACGGTCTCGTTTTTAAACTGAATCACCAATTGACACACTATCAGCAATATAATTATTTTAAGAATAAACGGAGATTTTACAAAAATATCGCGAGTTTTTATAGAGAGGCTTTCTGGCACTGCGTGGAATGCAAATCCAAGCACCACCATTATCACCCAAATGTAGCGGGCATCCCAAAAATGAACAAAATAGCCCAAATCAAAATTGCCGAATATCTGACTCAGCATCAAAAATGGCACTTGAAACGACCCTATCACCTCGGTAGTAGTTGTGCCATCGTCTAAAACATTCTCGATAGTGATGTCGTTGGCGCGGAAAAACATCCACAAAAATACCACCAACGCAAAGGTAAAGAACCACATAACTGTATTAGTAACACGGTTTTGCGGAAGAACCTTTTTGATAAGTTTGTCGATGCCGAGTGCCACACCGTGAACACCGCCCCAAAATACAAACTTCCACGATGCTCCGTGCCAAAGTCCGCCGATAAGCATGGTTAGCAAGAGGTTGATGTCGGTTTGAATTTGACGAACAGCCGCAGGAACTGCCAACGCAATGAGCCACAGCACAATACCAACTATCAACATAATAGCCGCCACAGTGCAGGTATTGAACCAAAGCACGCTCATAACCGTTGCCGCCAAGAGTGTAAGGCAAACAAACACGTTGCGACCTGTGTAATAAGCCGTAATGCCCAACGCACTGATAGCAAGCGCAATAATAAGATTTTGCGGAGTACCGTCTTCGATGGCTACCGTTAAAAGCAGGATTGCTGGAATAGAAAACAGCGAAAACTTAGAAAATGTGCGGTTTCCGCCCAAGGGTATGTAGAGGTATTCTTGAAGCCAAGTGGAAAGCGAAATGTGCCAGCGTTTCCAAAACTCCGACACCGATTTGCTTTTGTAAGGCGAATTAAAGTTGATACCGAGGTCGTAGCCCATTACGCGGCCAATACCTATTGCCATATCGCTGTATCCGCTGAAATCGCAGAAAATCTGCAACGCGTAGCCAAACACAGCCATAAGGTTTTCAAATCCGTTGTAGTTTTGCGGAGCGGCAAAAATTAGATCGTTGTATTGTGCTATGTAGTCGGCAATTACGCCTTTTTTTACAAGTCCGATAATAATCATCCAAAGACCCTGATACACAGATTCGGAAGTGATGTTTCGCTCCTGTTTCAACTGCGGCAGAAAATGGTTTGCCTTGACGATAGGACCTGCCACCAACTGCGGAAAAAACACAAGGTAAAACGCAAAGTCGAGGATATTATCGGCGGGGTCAATCTTGCGACGGTAGATGTCGATCAAATAACTGATACTCTGAAAGGTATAGAACGAAATGCCCACCGGCAAAGCAATATCGAGAATGGGGAAGTTAGCCTCGATTATTTGGTTTAAATTAGTGATAAAAAAGTTGGTGTACTTGAAATAAGCCAACGCGCCAAGTCCGGGTACGATACCCAATGCGAGGCACATTTTTCTGCGCGATTCGTTTTCGGTTTTTGAAAGAAGATAGCCAAAAATATAAGTAAGTATAGTAGTGGCTACCAACAAGATAACATGCAGTCCGCTACTCTTGTAATAGAAAAACAGGCTGAACGCCACCACAAAAACCGACGTGAGCACTTTGCGCTCTTTGATTCCAGCGTAGATGATTATAAACGCCAAAAACAGCACCAAAAACGAGCCGCTACTGAATATCAATGGTTCGTCGGGGTTGTAAACAAACAGCGACGCCAAATTTTCAAGAAAATCCATTAAAAAAAGTGTTTTTAAAATAATCGGCTAATGTAAATAGAAATTTGAAGAATGCAATTATTTTTTTAATTTTTTTTCGTTTGTGGCATAAAAAAACCGCAGTTCCGATATTGAAACTGCGGCAAGTATTAACATTTAAATTATTGTTACAATATGGTTCTTAACCTGTTATCTACGCCTTAAACGGCGATGTCGCATTTGCGAAAAATATTATCCATCAAATCGTCGGACGGTGTATAAAGAACGCTGTCGAGCATATCATTTATTTTTTTCTCTTCGCGGAGCAAGTCCGACGGGTTTATCAGCGAAACCCTATTGTTATCGATGGAAAGTAATAGTGTGTAATTTTTTTCCATAGGCAATTTATTTTTTAGTTGTCGGGGCTCATTAGGCCGCCTTTTGTTCTATATTAGTAAAACGGTGTGGTTTGTAAAATATTGCAATAAATTGTAATTTGTGCAAATTTTGTTTCACCATTTTAAATATAGACAAGGAAGAATTAAAAAATGTTGTAAGCATAAGGAAAAAAATTTTAATTTTTTGTTGTTTTGTGTTTCGTTATTCCTTAACTTCGCTCATTATTAAAAATCGATATTATGGCAAAAAAGACAACGAACTCAAAAAGCACCGCTAAAAAAACTGCGGCAAAAAAAACAGAAACTCCCCTGCCCCACTTGGCTATTCTCGACGACCCGTGGCTAAACCCTGTGCAACAGGATGTTATTGAGCGTCACGAACGTTTCGTCAATAAACTTCACGAACTTGAATCGTACTACCCTACCCTCGTGGATTTTGCAGGTCAGTATAAATATCTCGGTCTCAACTACGATGCCGACAAAAAGGGTTGGTTTTATCGCGAATGGGCTCCCGAGGCTAAGCAACTATTCA
>JAGCVU010000180.1 GCA_017962175.1 Bacteroidales bacterium
ATTCTCTTCCGATAACGTCTTGAGTAGGTTGTATTTGTGCGTTTACAATAGTCGGTAAGGCCAACAGCGCAGCGGCTATTGCGGATTTAAATTTTAAGTTAGTCGTATTCATTTGTATTTTCAAAATTTTCTCGTTTTATTAAACGGTGCAAATATACAATTATTTTAAATAAAGTAGTTTTTCGTAGGCAGTTGCTTTTCGCCCATGAAGGTCACGAATTCGCAAACGATAGATATATGTACCTCGTGCAATTTTGCTGCCAAAATCATCAAGACCGTCCCAAGGTATTGGCTGACTGAGATTTCCGCTGTACATAATTGTTCCCGTCAAAGTCTTCACTTGTTTTCCCGAAATGCTAAACACTGTAAGTTCGTATTCAAACACATCGGGCATAGAATTTTGCTGAAAGTAGAAACTTGTGTGGTCGGTAAAAGGATTTGGATAATTGAGCAATCGAGTGATTTTAAATCCATCGGCTTTAACCACAGTAAATGAAAGATCGGCTTGCGATAAGTTGTTGTAACTATCCCAAACTTTGAGTTTTATGGTATGCGGACCTTCAGCAAGATTTTGAATTTGATACTGAACCGAACCATGTGTATATGAATCGGGGTCGGTTTTGTAAAAACTATTGAGCGATATGGGCGTGGCTCCGTCGATAGAAAGCGAAATGTCGTGTCCGTTGTTTTCTGAGGTAACGTTGATACCAGAAGTATCTGACAACAAAGCTATTACCATTGGTGATGAATTAGTGCTACCGCCGTCTACAAAGTCGGTACTATTGAGATAGAGTTCTATTTGAGGACCGGAATTATCTGCTAAAGGATTGCCGTATGAGCTGCCCACTTTGAGTTTCTTGTTGTAGCCCGATGCCGAACGGTTTTTACTACGGGCAAAAAGGCTCACTTTACCTGTATCTACCTTGTAATCAATATCTTTTGGAACAACAAATTCAACCGAAAACAATCCGTTGTTAACAGTAGAATATCCGTCGAAGATTTTTGTGTCGTAATCTTGAAACTCAAAAACGCCGTGTCCACTGTTGTTGAGAGTCTTACGCAACGATGGCTTGTCGAAAAATATTGAATGAGCAATACCGCTGAACGATGAAACCACACTTTCACCATCCACCACGGCGCATTCCAAACGACATTTTTGGAGAGCCTTTATAGTATCGCTATAAGAATCATAATCTATACCGTTGATTTTCATTATCTTAACATCATAATCATAACTATTGAGAGCCAAAGCAGGATCGCCCAAAAGCATAAAACAACGCATATTGTAGTCGTCGGTTTGCTGTTTGGCAAGCATCACCACATCGCCAAGGCGCATAGTGCGTCCATCGGTGGTTGAATTAAGTATATGATTGAAAATGTTTTTGTTAAGATTGAAATTTGGTTCAGCATAAGCGTGACGGGCAGCTGTAATCATTGCCACAGCACCACCCTGAGGATTATGTATGGCGCGTTCTGCAGGACAATCTTTTGACAATGAAGCCATACGGTCGTAATAGTCGAATCGTCCAACGTCGCACGACGAAGTGATAAAAACCGGCAGATTATCAATGTTTTTGAGATTGTCGATGTCGGCATTGGTAAGAATGCGCTCGTCGGTAAGAAAGTTGATGCCGCCGTGACCGGTAAAATTGATTATCTTAGCACCAAGATTAAATTGTTTCAAAATATCCTCCCGAGCCTGCGGATAAAGGTTGCCGCCTATGGTTTGCTGTCGTGGATATGCGTCGAGAAAAATCTTGCGCACATTATATATTGGATACATTTTTTCTACAGACACAGCTATTTTATCCGACTGTGAAATATGGATGTTTTGGTTTTCGTCGTCGGCAATAAAGGCGATATTGTTTTCCCAATCGTTGAAAAATGATTCGGTGTAAATGCTAATTTTCTTTACCGCAGTTTCACATTCTGCTACGGATTTGACAGGAATACGCCCCACACCAATATCGGGCAAACCTGTGTATTCGCCTTCATCATCGTCTAAAAGTGCAAAATAATCATCTGACACAAATGAAATTAACTCATTTTCGTCGAGAGAGTGAGGACTTTGGTATGTGGGTATCAAATTGTGATTGTTGGGCGATTCGGTAAGATTGTCGACCGAGCCGTCGCCAAACAAAAGAACATAACGAAGTTTGTCGCCCTTAGAATTCTGATATTGATAGCGAAGATAGTCGCGAATGGCAGAAACATCTTTTGCACCCGAAGAAAACTCGTTGTAAATCTGCTCCGAGGTAACAACCGAAACCGAAATGTCGGAATGAATGTTGGCTATCTTATCAGCCCAAGACTTGAATTGCAACGGTGTGATTATCACCATTGTAGACGATGGTTGTGCGTGAAGGTTCTGATTTTCAACATTTGCTACAAATTCAGGCACATAAGCATCTGATAATGAAAATATTACGTATTCTTCAAGATTATCGGCAGACGCCATAAATTTTGCAACATTCTGAATTACAGAGCAATTGACCGATTTAGGCTGACGACTGTCGGTAATTTGCCAAACAATGCAACCAGAGTTTGCCCCTTGAATCTGAAACTCCACTACCCCACCCTGTTTATATGATTGCAAATCTCTGAATATCAATTGTTTGTTTTGATATATAAGATTACCTCTGGCATTTATTAAAATGTAGTCTAAATATCCCTCGGCTGATGGCGAAGTTTTATTAAAGGTAATATTCACATTTTGTGTAGTCTGCTCAACAGACTTAAAATCAAATATTTGAGTTTGCACATCGGCATATTTGTTTGTGCCGGAAACCGATTTGCAATCAATGTTTTTGCTACTTGAGCCATTAACTGTTACTGTAAAACTATTATCCACCGCCGAACGAGCCAACACAGATACTTTGGCTTTGGCTGTGCCGGATGAAGCTTTTACCGGAAGTTCGATATTAAAATCTTGAGAAACAGCATAAAAGAAATTTTCGCCATACCAATTGCGACCCGACATTTGAAGATTGGATTCGTCGTTTTGATGAATGGCAAAAAAATCGCCCTGTGAAACAACCGCTTGCGCCGGTGACGCCGATGTCTGTGTTGTTATCCTATTGTCAAAATTAGTCTGTACGTTTGATATAAAGTAGTAAGCACGGTTGTCGTACAGGTGATTCTTTACCAAAAAAAGATCCTCCTCCGAGTTGTAACGCCATACATCCTTTGCCTTGGCATAAAAATATACAGCGTCGTCGCCATACAACACACGGTTTTCAACTAAGTCTTGAGGACGATCCTCATTATTCATAAACGGCAACATTCCAAAATCATTGCCAAAAACCCTCACATTTTTTGGAGAATCAAAACCCCACTCCGACAATTTAGAATAAGGTATTTTGTACACTCCCTCAGCATCAATCGACACTTTTACCCACTTGCCCGTCTGCATTACCGACGAAACAGTTTGCGCACCGGCTTCAAACGCCAGCAATGCGCTTAGTGCCGATATAACAAATCTCTTTATCACAATGTGTTAGGATCTAAATGTGGATGCACTGCCGTTAATCCGAGTTCAAGCCCTTTTTCAATCATTAGGTTGTAAGCAGCCTCAAATGTGTTGTCGATTTTGCCATCGAGAATAGAATCCTTGATACAGTCTTTGATAACACCCACATTGCGACTGGGCTGCATTTCAAAGGTGCGCATAATATAATTGCCGTCGATAGGCGGTTGCCAGTTGCGGCGGAAATCTTTCTTCTCAAGTTCTTCAATCTTCTGACTTACAATCTTATAGTTATTGAGAAAACGGTTTCGTTTTTCCTCTATTTTTGAAGTAATGTCGGCACGGCAAAGAATGAGCAGATCGTCGAGGTCATCTCCGGCATCATAAATCAGTCGTCGCACAGCCGAATCGGTAATTTCATCGTTTGAGATAGGAATAGCACGGTGATGCATTCCCACAAGTTTCTGCACATACTTCATCTTGTCGTTTAGTGGCAGTTTCATCTGCTTAAAAATCTGCGGAATCATCTTTGCGCCAAGAAATTCGTGACTGTGAAAAGTCCATGTGCCGTTTACAAACCTTTTAACATTTGGTTTGGCTATATCATGAAACAACGCAGCCCAACGCAGCCACACATTGTCGCTCATAGCAGCCACATTGTCAAGCACTTGAAGGGTATGCAAAAAGTTATCCTTATGACCTTTGCCCTCTTTAATCTCCACACCTTTGAGCTTAACAAGCTGAGGCAGAATCAAATCGAGCAAACCTGTTTGCATCAAAATCATAAATCCGCGTGAAGGTTTCGCCGTGGCCATAATCTTGTTGAGTTCGTCAACGATACGCTCTTTTGACACAATCTCCATACGTTTTGCGTTTCGGGCAATGGCATCCTCAGTTTCTTTACAAATGGTAAAACCAAGCCTACATGCAAACCTTATGGCACGAAGCATACGCAGAGGGTCGTCGGAGAATGTAATGTCGGGGTCGAGCGGAGTACGAATAATACCACGCTGCAAGTCGTCGAGACCGTTAAAAGGGTCGGTAAGTTCACCAAAGTTGCTCTGGTTTAGTGAAATAGCCAATGCATTGATGGTAAAATCGCGGCGCAATTGGTCATCGTGAATAGTGCCGTTTTCAACAATAGGCTTGCGCGAATTTCGGTCGTACGATTCTTTACGGGCGCCCACAAATTCAAGTTCCTCACCACGGTAACGAACCATAGCCGTACCGAAGTTTTTGAAATACTGCACGTTTTTGCAGTGAAGATAATCGGCTACTTTTTTAGCGAGATCTATACCGCTGCCAGCCACCACAAAGTCGATGTCTTTTGACGGAATACCCAAAATCAAGTCGCGTACATAGCCGCCGATTACGTAAGTTTCTAAATTGTTGCTATTTGCCACCTGTGCTATTTGTTCAAACACAGGATTGGTAAGTTTGTGCCGCAGATTTGTCATTTCGATTTACTATTTACGCTGCAAAAATAGCAATTATTTTTTTGCGCCCGACAATTTTTTGGCTCCGCTACCATGGAAATTATTTCTCCGCGTGTCGGTAGCCAACCAATAACCAACGGCAACTATTAACAAAGTGAGTATCAAATCTATATACATTGCTCTTGAGTTTTTTCTACATCTATTATCTACGAACAGAAACGTTGAAATGTTAAAAATATATATTGAAAAAGCGAAAAAATGCAACAATTAGTGTTTTTTCATTGTCATTTTATATATTTGCATAGCAAAAACAACAGATCCAAATGAGAGGATTATTATACATACTATTGACCTTAAGCATTTTAGCCGCAGCCGACAGCCATGCCCAATACAATGTGGAATGGGCGCAGGGATTCGGAGGCGACGGATGGGACGAGGCCAACTGCTGCATCGAGACTCGCGACGGCGACTTTCTCGTGGGCGGATATGCCAAACAGCAGGAACGCAGTCTCTGGCTTGTAAAACTTCACCCCAACGGCAGCGGACGATGGGGCAAAATCTACGCCGACTACGCCACTTCGGCTGTAAACAGTATGGTGCAAACCTACGACAGCTGCATTGTACTTGCTGGATACGCCATTCGTAAACGCGAAGTCCAAAGCAACCTGCTGGTGATGAAACTCGACACACTCGGCAATGTTATCTGGCAAAAACTTTACGGCGGCAGCGGCGACGAGGAAGGCTACAAAATCATCGAAACCAAAGACCACGGATACGCCATTGCAGGCTACACCACGTCAAACCACGAAGGAAAACCATCGTGGTATATGCTTCGTCTCGATGAAGACGGCAACAAATTGTGGGACAAGCAGTTTATGGAAGGAGATGAAAACCGCGCTCTCGGCATTGCCCAAACTTACGATGGCGATTTTGCTGTAACCGGATACATAGGAAGCGACAAGGGCGGACGCAAAAACATGATTGTTATTAAGTTAGACAAGTACGGTGAGGAAAAATGGATGCAGTGGTTCGACTTTAACGATTGGTGTTCGGGGCAATCTATAATAGCCACCCGCGACAGCAATCTCGTAGTAGCCGGATTTACAAGGGCTTATTCCATCACCGACTACGACGCCATAATCCTAAAACTTGACAACAACGGCGATACGCTTTGGGTAAACACCTACGGCAACGAAAACTGGGAAGAGGCCACATCTGTAACCGAAACTTACGACGGAGCATTTGTAATGAGCGGATTCTCAAAATCTAACATCAGAGACATATCAAACTTTTTGCTTGTAAAATACGACTCTCGAGGCAATCAGATGTGGGATTATGTGTTTAAACGAAAAAGTCAAGACTATTCAAAATGTGTGGTTGAAACTCGCGACAACGGTCTTTTGCTTGCCGGCACCACCAATTCGCTTGGCAAAGGTTGGGATTTTGGCGTGCTAAAAATGGTAAACGCCGAACGTACCGAACTGCAGTTTCATTTTCCATCAGACTCGGTATCAGCCACAACAGCCAGCGCTATGAACGTAACTCTGTGCCTCAATAGTTTCGGTATTCCTATAAATGTAAAGGTGTATGTAAACGGAATGTTGCAGATCGACGAAAACGACTTTCTTAAACCCACAGCAGCCGACAGAGAAGCCGGATGCGATTTTCCGCTCTCTTACGACGTAGCTCTGACCAATGGTGTAAATGTAATTCGTTTTGTAGTAAGAGATTACAAAAACTACGAATTTGCCAAGGAACTAAAGATTTACCGTTTGCCAAAACAGCGGTTTGTCCGATGACGGCATTTAACACACCTTAATATATATAATACAATAAAAAAAAGAAATTGGATGTTATCTAAATAAACCATCAAACCATTACAACTATGAAAACCATAACAGCCATATTAACAGTATTTTTGATTGCCGTAAGCGTAAATCTTTCGGCACAAGACAACGAAATTTTTTGGTTCAACGTGAAGGTATTCAACCAAACCGACAAGCACAGCCACCAAAAACAATACGGCGTGCGCCCTTATTCAGCCAAAATATCTAACGGCAGCGTTAAAACATTCTCAAAGGCTCTGTGGAAATGCACCGCCTCGGGACAGTCGATAGCCGTAGGACCGTTCAAGACCTACAACCAGGCTCAGGATGCCCTCAAACTCTACAAAATGGTAAACGACACCATCTCGCCTCGCGCCACAAATCAAAACCGCGCTTGGTTTCTTGTAAAAGTGAAAATCACCGAACGCGCTCACGCATACCAGTTTGAGCGAATGGCTGCACGTGTGGCAGAGGGCACCGAAAAAGAGTTCAGCGATGTGCTTCGAGAGAGTCTCGCTTTTAAAACTCTGGCAATTGGTCCATTTGCCGAAAGTATCGACGCCGAAGAGGCAAAAACTCTCTATCGTCTTGAAGAATAATTAATTATGGAAAACATTTTAGACAAAAATACAATCGAATTTCTTACCGTAGCCAACGAATATTGCGCCTTTTTGGAGAAATCAGAGAAGTTTACTCGCAAGGATTTCATTGCCAAAATGCAAAAAATTCTCCCCCTACTCTATCTCAAAGCCGCAATGCTACCACAAACCGACGATTACGCCGATGGCGAGGCAGAAGTTTTTCTTTCGGAATACGACTACGAATATATCAAAAACAAGACATCGCAGAGTCTCGGCTCTATTGACGGCTACATCAATATTTTCCCTTCCGAAGACAATTACGCCGAATACGAACAGGCAGAAATTTCGGAATGTGCCGCCGACATTTACCAAGACCTTAAAAACTTTGCCGAAAACTACCGCTCAGGATCTGATGAAGCAATGAAAGCCGCTCTAATACAATGCATTGGCAATTTTAAAGACTATTGGGGAATGCGCCTAATATCGCTTCATGCCGCACTTCACCGTGCCGCATATCTCAATACCGACGATGATGATGAGGAAAACACCGATAATGGTAGAGACGCGATTAATCGCGTCTCCACCGACCCCGAATACAACGGCAACAGCCTGATAAA
>JAGCVU010000181.1 GCA_017962175.1 Bacteroidales bacterium
AAATTAAGGAAAAAGAATAGACATTATACCAATTTTCGGCTAATTTACTTTCAAAAAGTAAATCTGCAAAACATTTTAACACTTTTTTTATGCAAATTTGTTTTTCAAAAGTAAATTTGCAAGAAATGTAAAGTTTGCAAGCAGTAAATAACGCCCGATACACAAAGAAAAAAATCAATAAATTCAATAAACGGAAACAAAAAAAACAGTATAATTGTAATTAAACTAGACACACCTTATTAATATGGCAAAATGGCAAAAGATAAAAATCACTCGCGAAAACGGTGAAATCGTTGAAGCACAAGCCCCGATAATCATTTCGGCGAGCCGAAGCACCGACATACCGGCTTTTTATGCCGATTGGTTTTTCCATAGGTTGAAAGTAGGTTATTCGGCGTGGACTAATCCATTCAACGGTGTCAAAAGTTACGTATCGTATCAAAATGCCCGTTTCTTTGTGTTTTGGTCAAAAAATCCCAAACCACTTTTAAAACATCTTGATGAGTTGAAGAAGATTAATTGTTACATACAATTCACATTAAATGACTATGTTGCAGAAGGTTTAGAACAAAAAGTACCATCAGTTGAAGACCGTATTCAAACCTTCAAACATTTGGTTGAAGAATTGGGCAAAGGCAGAGTAATTTGGCGTTTTGACCCGCTGATTCTCACCGACAAGATTTCCATCGACGACCTTTTGCGCAAAATCGAAAACATCGGAGACCAATTGAAGAGTTACACCGAAAAACTTGTGTTCAGTTTTGCGGATATTGCACTATACAGAAAGGTGAAATCCAACCTCGAAAAAAACAACATCAATTATCAGGAATGGACAGAAAGTCAGATGGTTGAATTTGCCCAAAGACTTTCAGAACTCAACAAGAAATGGAATTTCCAGTTGACCACCTGCGGAGAAAAAATCGACATCGACAAATACGGAATCTTGCACAACAAATGCATTGACGACGATTTGATGATACGTATTGCTAAAAACGACAAAGTTTTAATGGATTATCTTGGAGTTGAGATAGATAACACATTTGAAGGCATAAAAATCATCAAGAAAAAAGACAACCACGACAATGGCCAACGAGATTTCTGTGGCTGCATCGTAAGCAAAGACATCGGCGAATACAACACCTGTCCGCACCTATGCGAATATTGTTATGCAAATACGAGCAAGGAAATTGCAGTAAGTAATTACAATCAGGTAAAACAGAACAGTTTAACATCTGAAACAATAACGTAAAATGATGATAGAACAGAAAACAAACTACGCATACAAACTCAAATATATTGAAAATCTTACGTTTGACAAGGTAAGAGATTTAACAAAACATTTTATCAACGACTTACACAAAAAACTAGTTGACGAATTATATCAAAACCTTGAACGCGGTGTGATTCAGATAGATTCTGAGCCACAAATGTTGGTGTACCTATATTCGTTTGGCAAAATGCACCAAGCAAAACTCAATGTCGCATTTGAGAATATTCCACCGATCTTTTTTGAACAGCCCGAAATCAACATTATTGATTACGGTTGCGGTCAAGCCATTGGCACAATGTGTTATGCAGATTTCCTTTCACAAAAGGGAATTACACAAAAGATTAAAAAAGTTACTCTGATTGAGCCGTCTGAAATCTGTCTGAAACGTGCTGCGCTGCACACTTCAACGTTTTTCCCTGATGCTGAGATTATTACCACAAACAAAGAATTTGATTATCTTTCTGATGGTGATATTGTCTGCGAAGAAGATACGCCCACACTTCATATTTTGTCAAATGTATTGGATTTGGAGTTTGATTTAGGCAATTTTGCGCAAGTAATAAGCGACAACCTAAAAGGTTACAATCAGTTTGCGTGTGTTGGCCCATTTTTTAATATGCCGCCAATAGATCGGTTGATGGACGATTTTGCAGGTTTCTTTTATGAAGCAAAAGACAATTTCAATAAGATTTTCGACAAATACCAACTCTATCCCGACAAATCGTGGACTGCACATATAAGGTGTTTTTCGATTGGAGAATTGGAGGAGAATTTGTCAACGGAGGTGACGGAAGAAGATATAAAGAATGGTGTGGAAGATGAATTTGGTGTGGTTTATAGTAGGGATGGGAAAAGGTTGTTGAAATGTAACAAAGAAGTAGAAACATATATTATTAAAACCAATACACGAGTAATTTGCGATAGAGCGTTTATCGTATTGCATAATCTCAGTGATTATGATTTAGAGGATTTTAGAAACCGATCTTTTTTTAAGCAAATTACTATACCAAACTCAGTTACAACTATTGGAGAAGAAGCCTTTCAATTCTGCATATCTTTGCAAAAAATTAACATTCCAAATTCGGTAAAAAGTATTGGAAAACACGCTTTTTTAAAATGTAAATCATTGCAACAAATTACAATTCCATATTCGGTTACTAGTATTGGGGAAGGTGCTTTTAATAATTGTGTCAGTTTAAACTTAATCATTGATTCGAATTCTTTTGTTGTAAAAGATAAGATGTTGATTGACAACAACGAAAATATATTAATATCATATTTTGGGGCAAATAATATTATAATTATTCCGAATTCGGTAAAAAGTATAGGGAAAAACGCATTTTTTTATTGCGAATCATTGCAACAAATTATAATTCCTGATTCTATAACGCATATTGGAATAAGTGCTTTTGGTTGCTGTTATTCTTTACAGCAAATTACTATTCAAATTTCTGTAACGAGTATTGGAGAAAATGGGTTTTGCGGCTGCGTATCCTTACAACAAATCACAATTCTAAATCCGGAAACAAGTATTGGGAAAAATGCTTTTTATGGTTGTGAAGCATTAAAACAAATTATTATCCCCGAAGGCAGCAAAGAACATTTCAAGCAAATGCTGCCGGAAAAATTATGGGACAAATTGTATTATCTGAAAAAGGCGATTGAAGCACCAAATAATTAGCCATTTTAATGATAAATAATATATTGACAATGAAAATAAAAAAGATAATAATTAAAAACTTCCGCACATTTCAGAAAGTGGAATTTGAATTTAACGATTTCAATTGCATTATCGGCAAAAACGATAGTGGTAAATCTACTTTATTTGCCGCATTAGAATGGTTCTTTTCAAATGATAAAGAATTGAACAATTATGATATTAACAGTAATTTAGAATATGAAAAAGAAGATATATCAGTAGAACTATATTTCACAGAGGCAACTTTTCATCCCGAATTTATTGGAGAGGAGTTTTTAGATGCGGAAGGCTATGTATGTATCAAGAAAGGATTAACAAATCCAAAATCATTCGATAGTGATTTCATAAAACCAATACCGTATTATTCATTGCGAATTTTTAATTTTATGAAGAGAATAGATAGGAGTATTCTTTCTTTTTGTAAATGTGAGGATTTGATGAAAGAGTGTTTTGATTTGGGAATAAACAAAAACTTTCTAAAAGGGCAATTATCTTTGTTTGAAAATTGTAGTGATGAAAGTTCGAAAACATTGTTTAGGTCTCGAAATGCCTTTCTAATTCCAAAAATGCGCCAAACATTATACAATTACTACTCTAAATTAAATTATCAAGTTATAGAAGATGAAAGACGATTTTCTGAATCAGAGTGGTTTGAATGGATGTATGAATCGAGCGAATTTTGGGTTCCGCCATTTATGATATTTACGCCGCAAACACCAATCAATGATTATTTGAATAGTTTATTCAATCATAACTTTTTAATTTTTGATAATGAAAAAACAGAGGAAATCGCCCAAAAGATTTCTAATGCAATAAAACGTAATAAAACTGATGCAGAAGACAAGATATCTATTGAAATGTTTAATAAGTATTTTGAGTGCAATTTTTTCCCAACCAATAAGTATATACCCATAGTTACTACCAAAAACTTGGAAATGATACCTTTTCAAAATAGAGGGGACGGATTCCAACAAAAGGTTAAAAATGCTGTTTTTAGGTTGTTTGCTGAGCATAGTCACAAAGATTCTTGCATTTTAGCCTTTGAAGAACCTGAGACACATTTGCATCCGTCTGCACAAATTGAGATGTTTAATACGATAAAATCTCTTTCTAATACTTCTAATTATCAGGTGTTTATGACCACGCATTCTCCATACATTGTGAATGAATTGGCAAAAGACCCAAATAATAAAATCATTATTGTAGAGCGATATGAGCAAAAAAAAGAATCGTATATTAACAGAACAGTAAAAAAGAGAGTTTTACCGTATGAATCAATGAATGAAATCAATTATATTGCCTTTGACGAACCGTCTATTGAATATCATATTGAATTATTTGGTTTTATTCATAACGAATTAATGGATAAATATGAAAATGATTCAAGTTTCAAAAATGATTGGGATTCTTCAATTGTTACGCCTGACAAAAATGGTGTTTTGGTAAAAGTTGGTGTCAGTACAATTAAAGGAGTTGATGTTTGGTTGGACGTTAAAAATAGTGCCCAAAAATACAATTGGTATGAAACCAAAAGTTTTATCAAGGAAAAACGAACTTTGCCTTATTGTGTTAGAAACAATATTGACCATCCTTTAACAGATGATGCAAGCAATATTAATAAACATAGAGCATATATTAATAATTCCAAATTTGAAAAATATGTGCAACAAAGCATAGATATTATGCGAAATGCAATAATCAACAACCCTAACGTTTTTTAAATAAAGAGACATTATGACATTTTGACAATCAGACAGCAAGCGATTCAGCCGTTCTAACTTATTTATATGCGCAAACTCTACTTGGCGGTTCCAAAATGTTAGACAATGTTTCTCAAATTGACGTGGAGACATTAACAAACTCATATTGGGCAAAAAAGATATCAAGTTTTATGATGCCAACGTGTTAAAAAAATCTGTTTTTTTTAACACGTTGTCTCTGTTATGTTAAAAAAAACAGATTTTTTTAACACGTTGTATTTTTTTTTTTACATTTGTAGTGTTATTAATCGCAGTTTTATGAGTAACTACATTATTCCCGAATTGCCTTTGCCATACGATTTGGAAACAAAGGATATTCTTAAACAAGTGAACATATCAAACCGTAAACTTGCTGAGTTGAAAGGTGTTGCACGTACAATTCCTAACGAAAAAATACTTATCAGCACTCTCACTTTGCAAGAGGCCAAAGACAGTTCGGCAATAGAAAACATAGTTACAACGCAAGATGATTTGTACACCGCAGGGTTAGATTTTGCCAACCAAAAAATTAATCCAGCAGCCAAAGAAGTTCTGTTTTATCGTGAGGCTATCAACAAAGGATTCAATGCCGTAAGAGTTAAAAACATATTGACACTCAACCACATAAAATTAATCCAAGAATCGTTGGAGCATAATTCGGCAGGATTCAGGACCACGCCCGGAACGCAACTCAAACGACAAACCGACGGAAAAGTAATCTACACGCCGCCGCAAGATGGTGCAGATATTTTAAGGTATATGAAAAACCTCGAAACATTTATCAACGATAACTCGGTATGCAGTTTGGATCCGCTCATTAAAATGGCTATAATTCACCATCAATTTGAAAGCATACATCCATTTTACGACGGCAACGGACGCACAGGGCGTATTATAAACATTTTGTACCTCGTAATTTCAGGTTTGTTAGACATTCCTATCCTATATTTGAGTCGTTACATCACAAAAAACAAAGGTGAATATTACCAACTTTTGCAAGACATCAGAACCCAAAAAAGCCACAATGTTTTGCAATGGGAAAAATGGATTCTGTTCATACTCAAAGGCATAGAAGTAACCGCAGAAGACACAATTTCGCTTGTTAACAATATCGGTACACTTATGACTGAATTCAAAAACATTCTTAGACCTGAATTCGGCACCAAATACAATCACGAATTATTGAATGGTTTGTTTTACCAACCATACACAAAAATTGACTATGTAGTTGCTAATATGCAGGTTACAAGGCAGACAGCGTCTAAATACTTGGACAAAATCGTTGAATTAGGATTACTTCAAAGGGCGAAATTTGGGAAGGACAATTATTACATCAACCTTAAACTCAGGGATTTATTTCTCGATTACGGTCAAAAATAATAACCTCGTGTTAAAAAAATCCCATTTTTTTTAACACGTTGTCTCTGTTATGTTAAAAAAAACAGATTTTTTTAACACGTTTGCAGTAACACTCCGACAAAATGGCGCAATCTCACTTTTTACTAAGATTTGAGAATTATTCGTAGTAGATTTGAGAATTTTCTGACAAAGATTTGAGAATTTTTTGTTTTTTTGCTGCAAATAATAAAACCGAAAAGTAATGTACCGACGATATCACTACAACATAATAAACGAGAGACTGTACGAACCTCGTACAACAATTCAAGAAATTGCACTAAGCAATTACAATCAAGTAAAACAAAACGGTTTAACATCAGAAACAATAACAGGTAGATGAAAGAAACGACAACATCATACGCATACAAACTCAAATACCTTAACAATCCGACATTTAACAAGGTAAGAAATTTTGCAAAAAAGTATATAGATGACCTACCGAAAGAAGTTGTTGACGATATTTATTCGCAACTTGAACGCGGTGTTGGTAAGATAGATTCTGAGCCTAAAATGTTGGTGTATCTGTATTCTTTTGGCAAAATGCACCAAGCAAAACTCAATGTAGCATTTGAGAATATTCCAACAATATTTTTTGACCTACCAGAAATCAACATAATTGATTACGGTTGTGGTCAAGCATTTGGAACTATGTGTTATGCAGATTTCCTTTCTCAAAAGGGAATTGCTCAAAAAATAAAAAAAGTAACCCTGATAGAGCCATCAGAAATCTGTCTGAAACGTGCCGCATTGCATACTTCAACGTTTTTGCCTGATGCAGAGATTGTTACCGTCAATAAAGAAATTGAGGACTTATCAAACGACGACATCTTTTGTGGAGAAAATACACCCACTCTTCATATCTTGTTGAATGTATTTGAAAATAATCTTTTTGATATAGGTAATTTTTATCAAGTAATAAGCGACAACTTAAAAGGATACAATCAGTTTGCGTGTGTAGAACCGCTGGTAGAAGGTTGTTGGATGGATCAGTTTGTAGATTTCTTTTATGACCCCGCCCCCACAGACCAAATTTACAAGGTATTCCAAAAATACGAATTGAATCCCGACAAACCTTGGACAGCGCATATTAGGTGCTTTTCGTTTGGAGAATTGGAAGAAAAATAAAAGTTGAGTTTTGGCGCAATCTCGATTACAGTAGGTGAAATTGTCAAATAAAAAACAACAAGTGATTTATTGAAATCCATCACCCAAATGGTTGCAGACTTTCAAGTTTTTCTTTATATTTGTAATCTACTTAATACGAATAAATAATAAAATGAATATAATTGAAAATCAATACTTTGAAGGAGAACGACCACTATATTACGCTAAGGATTTGCTGTTGAAAAATGTTTCTATCGGCGCA
>JAGCVU010000182.1 GCA_017962175.1 Bacteroidales bacterium
ATATATCATTCAATATTTCAAAGACCTTCGGCACAGTTTTTTTTACTATATATATAAAGTGTGCCTTTGTGTCGTAAATATACGGATTATTTTTATACGGCGTATCACCGATGCTATGTTTTTTTCAGTTTTTTTTGCGGAATTATAAATGTGGATTGCCAATAATACCATTGTCACCATCTCCACATTTTTGCAACACATCAACAAACCTTATGTTATCATCTCGTCATTTTTGCCAAATGCTGCCAAACGTTATGTCAGCATCCCAAGATTTTCGGCAGATGCCAACAAACGTTATGTTAGCGTCTCAACATTTTTGCTAAATGGTAGCAAACGTTTTGTTAGTGTCTCAACATTTTTGCGAAACGCCAACAAACGTTTTGTTAGCGTTTCAAGATTTTCGCGAAATAAAAAAATACCCGTGTTTTTTCGTTTCAAGATTTTCTGGAGATGCTAACCAAACGTTGTTTTTTTATTCGTAATGGATAAATTATTATTAATAACGGACAAATTGTATAATAATGTTAACATTTTTTAACACTCAATAATAATGTTCTACAAGTATTTGTAACGCATATTTTAAAACCGTTGTGTTAAAACGATTAAAAAAATATGCCGAATAATTTGGAAAAAATAAAAATTGTTATTATCTTTGCACCGTCGTAAATGAGATACGAAAGTACAAGCCCCGCGCAACGTACTAATGATTTTAAGAATATTTGAGAAAAGGCGGGCTTCCGGTAGTATCAAACTTTATGACAAAATAATTACACTATTATAAATATTAATTAAAAAACAACAACAAAAAATTTAAGAAAATGAAAAACGTAAAATTTTATTATGCCAAATTGGCTAAATTGAAAAACCGCGAGCTTAGCGGATTTCTTAACAACATTACCAAATCAACAGGCCTTTTGCCTGAAAACGAGACACTTTCGATTATTACCGAAAATCTCCACAAGTATTCTAAGGCTCTCGACGACGCCCTTGCCACCGAGGACACTAAGAGCCGCACCGAGCAGATGCACGTTATCGACAGCCAGCTTGTAAACTCGTGGAACGCTATGAGATTGATTCTTAAAGGTCTCGCAGTAGAATCGGAAATCAAAACCGAGGCTTCGCAGGTTCTTTATTTAATTTCGCAAATTGGCGACCCTCGCTACGCCAACATCAAGGCTAAGAGCAGCATTATCAACAATGTGCTTCAAATCCTTGACGCTATCGGCAGCGAAAACCTCCAAAAGTTTGGCATCGCCTACCATTACGCCACTATCAAAAACGCCTACGAGCAGTATGCCGACGCCGAGATAGAGCGTATGGACTTCCGCAACGCCAACCGAAACAAAGTGGCTGTGGCACGTCAGAACGCAACTTTTGCCTACTACTCGCTTGCCAACTTTGTGCGCACAATGCTTGCCTACACCAACATAGACGAATACGCCGTATTTGCCGAGCGTGTAAATCAGGCGGTTAAAGAAACCTACAAGCGCAACGCCGCCACCGATGCCACACCTTCGGATTCTGATAACGAAACAGTTATAGAGCAATAATTAATATACAGGGTTAAAAGTTTTGATAAATTGATTTCTTAAAATGCGCCCCACGGTAATTTTTTACCGCGGGGCTTTTTTTATATGTGTCTATATCAGTGTGTTAAAATACAGAGTTGGTTTTAAAAGAAAAAAGCTTTGTTTTGAGACTTATTTTATATAATTATTACTATATTTGCAGGTAATTAATTTTAAAACAACCGGACACTATGACTGCAACCACATTGAAGTTGAAAACATCAATATCAGAAGATATCGACAAATTACCCGAAAATATACTTGCCGAGGTAGCCGAATATGTGCGCAAACTTGTATCCCTCTGTTCAACCGAGGGTTGTGACAATAGCCATAGACAGGATATTACTACAGAAATTGATAGTTTTTTTGGCGGATGGAACTGCGATCCGCGTTCTACCGACCAGATAATGGCTGATATACGCGGCGCAAGAACTCAAAACACTTATCCAACACTGTAACAGATGGCCGTTAAGCGTTTCCTTTTAGATACTTCTACTTGTATCGCGCTTCTCAGAGGCAATCAAAAGGTTAGGATTAAGTGTATGGAACACGAAAAAGAGTGTTGCATATCTACTATCACAGTAATCGAACTTCTCTACGGAGCGTACCATGCTCCTATGCAATACCGTACGCAAGAACTTACCAAAGCGCGTTTGCTCATCAACCATTACGACAAGTTGGGTATCGACAGTATTCCCGATTTATTTTGCCGCGAAAAACTCCGGTTGGAAAAAGCAGGGATGATTGTTGAGGATTTTGACTTGATGATAGGCATAACAGGAGTTGTTTCTGGACTGACTGTTGTTACTCACAACCGTAATCATTTCGACCGTATCGAAGGATTAAATACCGAGGATTGGACTTTGTAGCATACTTGTGTGGTTGACAAAAAATTTTGTTGAAAAAATTCTACTCCGTAAAAATTTTTTTTGTAACTTTGCGCCTATATATTTAAAGAGTAAAAATTCAAACAAATAATATTTATAAAACATTATGGCAAAAGATAAAAAGTTTATGACATGTGACGGCAACACCGCCGCCGCACACATTGCCTACATGTTTACCGAGGTGGCCGCTATCTACCCCATCACTCCGTCCTCGCCTATGGCTGAGAACGTTGACGAGTGGGCTGCTCAGGGTCGCAAAAACATGTTCGGCGAAACAGTTACCGTTCAGGAAATGCAGTCCGAAGGCGGTGCGTCTGGTACAGTACACGGCTCATTGCAGGCTGGTGCTTTAACTACCACTTTTACAGCATCGCAGGGACTTCTGCTTATGATCCCCAATATGTACAAGATTGCAGGCGAATTGCTTCCGTGCGTGTTCCACGTTTCGGCTCGTACTTTGGCTTCGCACGCGCTCTGTATTTTCGGTGACCATCAAGACGTTATGGCTTGCCGTCAAACCGGTTTTGCTATGTTGGCAGAAGGTTCGGTACAAGAGGTTATGGACCTCGCTGGTGTAGCTCACTTGGCTACATTAAAATCGAGAGTTCCTTTCTTAAACTTCTTCGACGGTTTCCGTACTTCGCACGAATATCAGAAAGTTGAGGTTGTTGACCAAGAAGATCTCGTTAAACTCGTTGACCAAGACGCTCTTAAAGCATTCCGCGATAGAGCACTCTCGCCCGAGCGTCCCGAAATGCGCGGTATGGCAGAAAACCCCGATGTTTTCTTCGCTCACAGAGAATCTTGCAACCCGTATTACAACGCTGTTGCTGACATCGTTGCCGATTATATGGACAAAGTTTCGGCTCTCACAGGTCGCAAATACCGTCCGTTCGACTACTACGGCGCACCCGATGCCGAAAACATCATTATTGCAATGGGTTCGGCTACCGAATGTATCAAAGAAGTTGTTGACTTCAAAATCAAAAACGGCGAAAAAGTCGGCTTGATTTCTGTTCACCTCTACCGTCCCTTCTCGCTCAAATACTTAAAAGAGGCTATCCCTGCTTCGGCAAAACGCATCTGCGTTCTCGACCGTACCAAAGAGCCCGGTGCCAACAGCGAACCCCTCTACTTGGATGTTGTTGACGCTTTGTCAGAACTTGGTCTTTTGAGCAAAATCGAAGTTGTTGGCGGACGTTACGGTCTCGGCTCTAACGACACTACACCTGCTCAGATTATCGCAGTTTACGAAAACCTCGCTCTCAAACAACCCAAAAACCACTTCACTCTCGGTATCACCGACGACGTTACATTTACATCGTTGCCCGTTGGCGAAGAAGTTTCTGTTGCTCCCGCAGGTATGTTCCAGGCTAAATTCTTCGGTCTCGGATCTGACGGTACAGTGGGCGCCAACAAAAACTCGGTTAAGATTATCGGTGAAACCACCGACAAATACTGCCAGGCTTATTTCTCTTACGACTCTAAGAAATCGGGCGGTTTCACCTGCTCGCACCTCCGTTTTGGCGACACCCCCATCCGTTCTACCTACTTGGTAACAACACCTAACTTTGTGGCTTGCCACCAGCAGGCTTACCTCCACATGTACGACGTTACACGTGGTTTGCAGAAAGGTGGTTTGTTCCTCTTGAATACAATTTGGGACGGCGACGACCTCGTACACAACCTTCCCAACAAGGTTAAGGCTTATTTCGCTAAAAACAATATCAAAGTATACTACATCAACGCTACTAAGATAGGTCAGGAAATCGGTCTTGGTAACCGTACCAACACTATTTTGCAGTCGGCATTCTTCCGTATCACCGGTGTAATTCCTGTTGACAAGGCTGTTGAAGAAATGAAGCACTTTGCTCTCAAATCTTACGGCAAAAAAGGTCAGAACATCGTGGATATGAACTATGCTGCTATCGACCGCGGTGGTGAGTATAAAGAACTTACAGTTGATCCCGCATGGGCTAACCTCGAAGTTACTCCCAAAACATACGCCGATGGCGACGACTTTATCAACAACATTGTTCGTCCCATCAACGCTCAGGACGGCGACCTTCTCCCCGTATCTACCTTCAAGGGTATCGAAGACGGTACTTGGAAAGCCGGCACAGCCAAATTCGAGAAACGCGGCGTAGGTGCTTTCGTTCCTGTTTGGGATCCTGAAAAATGTATTCAATGTAACAAATGTGCATACGTTTGTCCTCACGCTTGCATCCGTCCGTTCGTATTGACCGACGAAGAAGTTAAGGGCTTTGGCGGCAAGACCATCGAAATCAAGGCTCCTGCTGCTATGAAGGGAATGCACTTTGTAATGCAAGTTGGTGTAAAAGACTGCTTGGCTTGCGGCAACTGTGCCGATGTATGTCCCGGCAATCCCAAACTCGGCGGCTCGGCTCTTACAATGGTGGCTTACGACGACAACTCTGAGGCTGCTAAGAAAGAGGCTGCTAACTGGGATTACTGCGTTGAAAAAGTTACATCTAAGCAAGACCTCGTTGACATCAAAGCCAACGTTAAGAACTCGCAGTTTGCACAGCCTTTGTTTGAATTCTCGGGCGCATGCGCAGGTTGCGGCGAAACTCCTTATGTAAAACTTATTTCGCAACTCTTTGGCGACCGCGAAATCGTTGCCAACGCAACTGGTTGTTCGTCAATCTATTCAGGCTCAGTTCCTTCTACACCTTACACCAAAAATGCAAAAGGTCAAGGTCCTGCTTGGGCTAACTCATTGTTTGAGGACTTCTGCGAATTTGGTCTCGGTATGGCAATTGCCAACAAGAAGATGAAGGCTCGCCTTACAAAACTTATGACAGAGGCTCAATCGTGCGAATGTTGCTCTGCCGAACTCAAAGCCCTCTTCAACGAGTGGATTGAGAAACAGAACGATGCCGACGCTACCAAGGCTCTCGGTCCTAAGATTGTAGAAGCTTGCACAGCCTGCGGATGCGACAAGTGCAAAGAAATCCTCACTTACAAAGATCACCTTGTAAAACGTTCGCAGTGGATTATCGGTGGCGACGGTGCTTCGTACGACATCGGTTACGGCGGACTCGACCACGTTATCGCTTCGGGCGAAGATGTTAACGTATTTGTAATTGACACAGAGGTTTACTCTAACACCGGCGGACAGTCTTCAAAGGCTACTCCTCTTGGCGCAATTGCAAAATTTGCTGCATCGGGCAAACGCGTTCGCAAAAAAGACCTCGGTCTTATCGCTACCACCTACGGCTACGTTTACGTTGCACAAATTGCAATGGGTGCCGACCAAGCACAAACCCTCAAAGCATTGCGCGAGGCAGAGGCTTATCCGGGACCATCGCTCGTAATCGCTTACGCACCCTGTATCAACCACGGCCTCAAAGCCAAAGGCGGTATGGGCAAATCGCAAGCCGAGGAAGCAAAAGCAGTTGAATGTGGTTACTGGCACTTGTGGCGTTTCAACCCCGAACTCGAAAAAGAGGGCAAGAACCCGTTCCAATTAGACAGCAAAGAGCCTAACTGGGACAACTTCCAAGCCTTCCTCGACGGCGAGGTACGTTACGCATCGCTTGCTAAGTCGTTCCCCGCAGAGGCTCAGGAACTCTACGCCGCTGCTAAGGAAGCCGCTCAAACACGCTACAACTCTTACAAGCGTTACGCAGCAATGGATTACACCAAGTAAGACGTTAGACACCAATAAATAATTAAGGCGAGGGTCAAGTGACCTTCGCCTTTTTTTTATCCAAAAATTTTAATGAATCGGGATAAATTCAAGACAAATTTATTCTAATACAAAGGTGAATACGCACTCTACAAAGTCTTTTGACACGCATTTGTAACCTGCGGCGGCGATAGTGCTTATCAACGATTCTATTTTTTGACGCTTGTCGGCAAAGAAACGCTCGTGGGTCTCCACGCATATTTGCGATATTGGTATGCCAGATTTGAGGGCGTCGGGCAGCACCTTGAACTCGCTGCCTTCGATGTCGAGTTTCAGGATGTCTATCTTTTGTATGTTGTGCGCCTTGCAGATGGTGGCAAGGGTGTTCATCTGCACCTGTATGGCTTCGGTCTGCAATCCGTCGTGAGCCTCCATACTGCCCGACACATAGTCGGGATTTTTGGGAAGGTGAAACTCCACAGTCTGGTCGGCGTCAGATATGCCAATCTCCTCAAATTTAAATTTTGGCGATGAGTAGAGAGGATGCTGCTTTACATACGCGATAGACTTTGGGGTAGGGTCGAAGGCGTAGATGGTGGGGTTGAGCAGTTTTGCGATGTCTTCCGAGAAAGAAAGGTCGGTGCCGATACCAAACGACATCATCACAAGGTTCTCTTTCTCTTTGGGAACAAGTATCGAGAATCCTCCGCACTGGCTGCCGCACTTTACTACGGGCGCCTTGTGGTATATGCTGTTGATAATCCGTGCAGTGCGCCACCGTTTGATTGATAGATATATGTTTTTGAGCGATAGGGTTTTGTTGTTTGCCATTGTAAAGTTGGTTTATTTTGGCGCAAGATACTATATTTTGACGATATTTTAAATATTTGACGAATTTTTCTAAATGATATAGGGTATCGGGTAAGTTGCGTGTTATATAGATGAAAGATGATTAACAAAGACTTTTGCCATAGGTGGAATTATTATTGAAGCGATTGGAAATAGTTTCATGAGATTTAGAGATTAAAGTTTTTTTTGATGATGTGTTTTTTAGGTTTCAAACTCTTCCGATATAAAAGAGTTGTGATTTTTTCAGAGAATAACAAAAAAACGGCTGTCCATTTCGGGCAGCCGTTTTGTTTTTATGATTGTGGGTTTTTGTAGAGACGCACCATGGCACGTCTCTGCATTAATATTTCATCAATTTTAGAATCCTGCGGGACGTTTGAAAACGAAAATTGAAGGTGCTGTGCTGCCGGCTTTGAGACCAATTTCTTCGCCGTATGAAGATACAGGGTCGTTGTTGTTGTCCATGCCTACAAAAATAGCGTTGTCGGTGATGAGGAGAGCCTCAGCCATTCCGTAATCGGCTTTGTAGATGTGTTCTTTGCCGTTGTTGGAGTATTTGCGGAACGAGTATTGAACTTTCTCCTTGGTTTTCACGTCGATACGAACAACAAGGCAGTTGGCGCGGTCGAGATAATAAACAAATCCGTTGAGGTATTTCATATCAGAAATGTCGCCGTCGTTTGGCAGCACCACGTCGTCAAAATCGGTATGAAATTCGTTTTTCTTCATATCGTAAGAGAAAAGTCTGCGGGGTTCGCGCTCCTTGGCAAAGTATACAATGCTGTTTTTAGAGTCTACGCAGAAACCCTCAACACCGGCGTTGGCTGCTCCCCAGCGCGAAAGGTCGGCTTCGAGTTTGGTAAAATCGGTGGGCATAAGTTCAAACTCGCCCTTCTTGTTTTGCATATACATAAGGTTGTTGGTTTCTTCAGAAACTACAATTTGGTTGTTGTATACGTCTACAGCCTCAATGTCGCAATCCTCGGTCTTGTAGTCGGGACCTTTGCAACAGAAGCTTACATTAAACTCGCCTGTGGATGTGGTGTCGAAATAGTAGACGTCGGTAGTCCACGATTTGTCGGCAATACAGATTGTTCTGTCCTTGTAGATAGCAAAACCGCTAAGGTCGAAACGCTGTTTGGGCATTTCCACCTCTACCTTGCCGAGCATATAAATGCTTTTGGGGTGAAGAAGTTCTAATTGAGGGGTGGTGTTGTCTTGGTTGGCAAGCTGCAATGCCATCGAAACTGCGTGCAGAGGCGCATCTGCCAAACCTTGCATATAGAGAGCAACCTGTTCGGGGGTAGCGTCTTTGGTAGATTGAGCAGCTATTTCGTCGGGATATACATAAAGGGTTTTATGGTCGGGACTAAGCAGAAAAGCAGAGTTGATAGCACCAGTGGAATCGAGCGCATAAAAAACGTTACCGCCAAATGCTTTGCCAAACGCCTCCGACATTGGGTGGAGAGTCTGTTTCATTGTTAGCTTCAAAAAGCCTTCGGAGTCGGAAGTGTTGAACGGTAAAGCCTCGCCTTTAACCTTTGTGCCAATTTTGCCATCTTTGATAATATCCTCTGTAGTAAGACTTTGGATAGTGTCTATTGTGTAAGTTACGGGATATTGGCACGAGAATTTCACGTCTTGTTTTTTGATTTCTTGACAGCCTGAAAAGATAATTGCAGCGGCTGCAAAGGGGGTCAATAATTTAAATTTCATATTAATAATGTGTTTTATTTATAATGTGTTATATAATTTACAAAAAAAGTATATATTTGTAAAAAATTTTTGACCGTAATATGCAACGCAAAAGTAGTAATAATTACGAAAGTTACAATAATTTTTTTGAGGCAAAACTTCCTTGTAGAAAGTTTTTGTACGATGATATTTTGCCCGTGCTTCAACGCCATAAAACTAAGTTTAAAGTTAATTTAGAAGGGTTTTCGGTGCTTGGGCGCGATATAAAGTCGTATACTATTGGCAGTGGAAAAACTGTTGTGTTGCTTTGGAGTCAGATGCACGGCAATGAGCCTGTGTCAACGTTGGCATTGCTTGATGTGATGAATTATTTAGAAACAGTTAATGCGCTTCCATTGCTCAAAAGCCTAACAGTGTGTGCATTGCCATTGCTCAATCCCGATGGAAACGAAATGTTTTGCCGTCGTAATGCTATGGGCATCGACCTCAATCGCGATGCAATACGGTTGACAGCTCCAGAATCGCAGATACTCAAAGGTTTATATGATAGAATAAAACCTCAGGTGGCGTTTAATATGCACGATCAAGAGCAATATTACACCACATTGCCCGAGAGAAAACAAACAATGATTTCGTTTCTTGCGCCAAAATATAATGTAGAAGGCGATATTAACGACAATCGACGCACAGCAATGCAGTTAATCTCAGTGGCACAGGATTTTATAAAACCCATTGCCGAAGGTTGCATTGCCAAATATAGCGATAGTTTTATGCCAAACGCTTTTGGCGATAATATGCAGTTGTGGGGTGCGTCTACAATACTTGTGGAATGTGGTTCTGCACCAAACGACCCCGAACGTTTGCAACCTCGACGTGCCGCCGCTCTTGCTATTATTCGTATGTTAAAATCCATAGCCTCAAAAGATTACGCTAATATTGACATAAATCAATATCATGCAATCCCCAATAATATTAGGGATAACACATTCGACTTGAAAATCAACAATATAGAAATACATCTGCCAAGTCAAGGTGCATTTAGAGCCGACATTGGCATAAGACGTTACAAAGGAGCTGATTTTGAAGATTTTGCCGATTTTAGCACCGAATATCATGTGGAAGGTTTTGGTGACCTTTCGCAATATGGCGGAATCAAGGTTTTTGACGGTTCAGAATGTGCCATCAAATTAAATAAAGGTGTAAAAATTGGCGACATACCAGATTATACGATACTACTCAATAATGGAACGCAAGTTTCTATAAATCAATTATATTGACGTTACAATTATGGAAGAACAAAAAAAGCAAGATACTCCCAAAGATCGCAATCCCTTTGCCGAGCACGAACTCAGCGAGGAAGACCGCAGAATGTTGATCAAAAACTATTTTAAGATAAACCATGTGGAATTTCCATCGCTCACATCGGGACATGCGTTGTTGGCATATGCCGGCACTTTGATGGGATTGATTATGATTTTTTACCTCAAAAATGCTGTGCCTACTGTGCTTGTGAGCCTTTCGTGCTTTGTATTTGCATTTTGGCATTACTATAGGTTTATAATGCCGTATCTTACTCAGAAAAAGATATTTGCTCAGCGTCCTACTGAAGAACAGATGATGGCGTGGCTTATCAGAGATCTTAAAGATTATGTAAAACCTAAGTCGATAACCACTCTCGGACTCAATATGAGCGATGTTCGTCCCGAAAATTTTATTATCATTCCTGTGCCTGTGTATTGGGGCGTTCCCGGAATAGATTCTGAGAATATACAACGTCAGGGCAATTCTGACGGCACATATCTCTATTCGGTGTGGCGTGTGCAGATTCTGGTGCTTACTATGCACTATATCAGTCTGTATAAATGCAACTACAATTGGTTAGACAATACCATTTCAAGTGTGTCTACCAATGAATTTTATTTTTCCGACATCACTTCCATTCGTAACGATATGCGCGAGATAGAGCACAACTTTATCGACAACGAAGAACAGCCAATTGGCGGCGGTATGGTGTTTAATGTGGCCAATGTGTCGGGCGAAAATATTTCGGTGATTAGCGAGATACCATCGTTGCAAGGTCCTAAGCAAGTGGCTGTTAACCTTGAATATATTATCACCTTGCTGCGAATGATATTGCGCAACCGTCGTTTTGGAATAACTCGCGAGGTAGAACCCGAAAAAGAGGAGGAAAACAACCCCGAAGTTCGTCCCGGTCAGCAGCAAGACCCCGAACAGCATGTTTACGACGTGCAGCAGCGCAATTTCGACATAGAGCAAAAAGGAGCTTTGTATTCAGATCAGCAGTTCGGAACTGATAAGGATATGGAACAGATTTGGAAAAATGCCGTTAAATAGTGATATATTGTAAATGATAGATTTAATTAAACGTACTATGAAAAAATTATTTGTAATTACCCTGTGCACCGTTTTTACGGCTTTTGGGGCAGCTGCTCAAGAATCTTACGAAATTTTGGCCAAGTCGGATTCTATCATTAATGTGTTCGACAAGGCATTAAAAAATGTTAAATATGAAAAAACCGAGCTGGTAAGCTTCGGCGACAATTTCTATTTTGACGAAGAGCTGTGCGATACTTTTTTGTTGGAAAACACCAACGATTTCAAGTTTTTGCGCAGCAAGGAGAAAAACGGCTATGCATTGTTTGAGTATTACACCGGAAGAATATACAACAACAAAAACGAGGAAAAAACTGTTTACTATTTTTATAATCACAAATTGCTGTTGACTTGCAATTCGTATTACACCAAAGAGTACGACCCCGACAATGCCCTTGAAGAGGTGGGCTACTTTTTCACCTTTGAGGAGAAACGTATGGTATTTGGCGACAACGGCAAACCGTGGGGCTACATTGTGCGCGATGGAGAGGGTAACTCTAAACAAACCGACATGCGCAAAATTCAGTTTTCAAAAATCGACATCAACCGAATTATTTACGATAAAAATATGTTTGAAACAATCGGTATGCGCCTGATGGATGGCGAAATCGATTTTCTCTATTATTAGACAATGGAAGTAAGACCATACGCCGACAGCGACAAGAGCAAGCGCGAGCAAGTGGAGATGATGTTTGACAATATCGCTCCAAAATACGACCTTTTGAATCACTCACTCACTGCCGGTATCGACCGAATCTGGCGCAGAAAAGCTATTAAGATAGCTGCGCAAAACAATCCTAAAAACCTTTTGGACATTGCCGCCGGCACAGGCGACTTTACTATTTTGGAAGCTAAGCGTACCAATGCCACTGAAATTATTGGTATAGACATTTCGCAAAATATGCTCAACGTGGCTGTAGAAAAGGCTCGTCGCGCCAAACTCGACAATAAAATTAAGTTTCTTAAGGCGGATTCGCTCTCTATGCCATTTGCCGACAATACTTTTGATGCTGCCACTGTGGGATTTGGAGTGAGAAATTTTGCCGACATACCTGCAGGACTTACTGAAATTCTCCGTGTGCTTAAACCCGGCGGACGACTTGTGGTACTGGAACTTAGCGAACCGTCGAATCCTTTGGTTAAAGGAGTTTTTGGTTTTTATTTTCACAAGATTCTTCCTGTGGCAGGCAAAATCGTTTCTAAAGATAGTAGTGCTTACAAATATTTGCCCGAGAGTGTTGACCATTTTCCTTACGGCGAAAGATTTGTGAATATTATGAAAACTTGCGGATATAAAAACACCCATTTGAAGTGGCTCAGTTGCGGTATCGCTGCCATTTATTGGGGTGAAAAATAGATTTCCAAACAAAAATTAACAACTTTTTTAAAATAAAAATCCTTTTTACGGTGTTTATATATAAATGTTGTTGAAATAATTATAAAAATGAGACACCTTTATATAATAGTACTGTTGATTCTTACCGCAACCGTTGCCAATGCACAGCACAAAGGTATGCGCAATTTGCACGATTATAATAACAAACTTTGCCACTTCGGTTTTTCGGTGGGCATCAACTATATGACATTCGGCATTACCCAGAGCGACGACTTTTATGATCGTACCGACATCTATGGTATTGAGGCTAAGAAATATACAGGTTTTCACGTTGGACCTGTAGCCAATCTTCGACTCAACAGATATTTCGATTTTCGCGTGCTGTTTGACCTTTCGTTTAATCAGCGCGATTTAGTTTATTATTACTATCTCGAAAATAGCACCACAGATATTACCACAGAAACTATCAGCATCACAAGTACATTGTTGGAACTACCTGTTCAATTTAAGTATCGTGCCGAGCGCATGCACAATGTGGCACCTTATCTTATTGCCGGTGGAAATTTAAGATACGACCTTACTGCTGGTAAACCCAAAGAAGGCGAGTTGTCGGTGAAACTCAACAAGATAGATCCGTGCATAGAGTGGGGTGGAGGTTTCGACTTCTATCTTCAATATTTCAAGTTTTCAATCGAGTTGAAATACAGCAAGGGAATCCAAAACTGTTTGCAATACGACGATACAAAATATACTCAGTCTATCAAAGACTTAAAGAGCAACGCTTTTATAGTGTCGTTTCATTTTGAAGGATAATACATTATTATTTGATAACATAAATAAAAAGGGGAGCGCCGTTTGACGTTCCCCTTTCTTATTATATTCCTTTATGGAATTTGGTCGTTTTTATTATCCACGGATAGCAACGATGCCGGGAAGTTGTTTGCCTTCCATGTATTCGAGCATAGCGCCGCCGCCGGTAGATACGTAGCTAACTTTGTCGGCAAGACCGTTTTTGTTGATAGCTGCTACAGAGTCGCCACCACCGATGAGGGTGAAAGCACCGTTGGCTGTAGCTTTAGCCACTGCCTTAGCGATAGCTGAAGTACCTTTGGCGAATTTGTCCATCTCGAATACGCCCATAGGACCATTCCAGATAACTGTTTTAGACGAAGTGATAACTTCCTCGAATTTAGCGATAGATTTCTCGGCGATATCCAAGCCCATCCAGCCTTCGGGAGTTTTGTCAACGTCAGAAACGTTTGTGTTGGCATTAGCGTCGAATTTGTCGGCGTTAACAGCGTCGATAGGAAGATATACCTTAACACCTTTAGCCTTAGCAAGGTCGAGGATTTCTTTAGCCATATCGAGTTTGTCGGCCTCACAGAGCGAAGCTCCGATTTGACCACCCATAGCTTTGATGAATGTGTAGGTCATACCGCCACCGATGATGAGGTTTTGAACGCGGTCGAGAAGGTTTTTGATAACGTTGATTTTGTCAGAAACTTTAGCACCACCCATGATAGCTGTGAAAGGTTTCTGAGAATCGTTGAGAACTTTGTCCATAGCTTCGAGCTCCTTGTTGATGAGGAAACCGAACATTTTGTTCTCTTCAGAAAAGCTGTCGGCGATAACGGCTGTAGAAGCGTGTTTGCGGTGAGCTGTACCGAAAGCGTCGTTTACATAAACGTCAGCGTAAGAAGCGAGTTTTTTAGCAAAGTCGGCTTGTTTTGTTTTCAATTCTTTTTTAGCGGCGTCGTAAGCGGGATCGTCTTTTTCGATACCTCTGGGTTTGCCTTCTTCCTCAGCGTAGAAACGGAGGTTTTCGAGAAGAAGGATTTCGCCGTTTTTCAAAGCCTTAGCCTCAGCATCAGCGTTTGCGCAGTCGGCAGCAAACTTGATAGGTCCGAGGTATTTTTCGATAGCGGGGATAATCTGTTTGAGCGAGAATTGGGGATCGGGGTTCTTTTTAGGACGACCCATGTGGCTCATAAGAATAGCGCAGCCGCCGTCTTCGATAATTTTCTTGATAGTGGGAAGGGCACCACGGATACGGGTGTCGTCTGATACTTCGTGAGTCTCTTTGTTCAAAGGAACGTTAAAGTCAACACGTACAATAACTTTCTTGCCTTTGAAATTGTAATTATCAATTTTTTGCATTATTATATTGTTTTAATGTTTGTTAATAAAATCCGTTTCTATATTTTTTGCAAATATAGTGATTTCTGCCCTAATATTGTTCAAAAATAATGTTAATTCCGGCGATTTTTTTTGCATTTTTTCATTTTTTTGTGTACGCCGATAAAAATAATTTCGCTATATTTGTATTTGTAAGATACAATTTCACCTGTGGCTGCAATAAACTACATATCAGACAACTCAATAATGCTTGGGGGATGCGTGGCATACGATAGTTCGGTGCCCGTTTCTCAGTGTTCGGATGTTGCCGATAGTTTTTTGCAGTTGGTAGTGTCGTCAGATTCCGTTCTTCTTATAACAAGTTTTACCACAGGCGATTTGGTGGCAGTGTCGATGTCGGGCAAGATGAGCCGACCTGTCAACAATGGTTTTCGCCACACTTATCATCTTTTAGGTTCGATTGGAAAGCATTTTATCAATGTTGGATTAAAGGATTCAATGCTCGTAACTCTAACCGATGGTTCGCTCTGCATCATTATTCCGATAGTGTTTAATGGCACTACCATTGCTGTGGAGTTTATCGACGGATTCAAAATAGCTGAAATCACTTGTTTGTCGCCTCAGGGTGAAAACACATTTGACCATCATACTCTTAAACGTTTGGGAAAATGGGCTTGCAACATTGGCTCGCAAATTCTCCGTCGTGCAAGTGCTTATTTTGAAAACAAGTCACCAAAATTATCACACGATTCGTTTTACATCAATAGTGTGCTCAATTATTCGCGTGTGCATGAGTATTTAGACAATCTTTATAGTCCGTGTTACGATTACGACTTTATTTCCGGAAGTTGGAATTGTAGTCGCAAGGTGAAATCTATACTCGGCATCGACGACAGTTATAAATACGATTTCTCGGGATTGTTGGGATTGTTTGCTCGCGAATCGAAAGTGGCGGCATACAAATATTTTACAAGTGTTCTTGAAGGTAGGTTTGATGAAGTAGATATTGAATTAGAAGTAATTCGCCCTGTTGACGGGGTGTCGTGCTGGATTAATATTAAAGGAAGTCTTATCACAGGCAACGATGGCGAAATTGTGAAAATATTCGGTTCTATTTCGGATATTACTTTGTATAAACAGACTCAGTTTAGATTAAAGGCCGAGATTGACGAGCGTACCAAACTTATGGGTATAATCGGTCACGATCTTAGAAATCCGTTTAATGCCATTATAGGTTTTTCGGATATGCTCTCGAAGGTTCTTAGTCAGCAGCGTTACAATGATGCACTTGAATACGCACGCATAATGCGCGACTCTGCTTCACGAGGCTACGAAATATTGGTAAATCTTTTAGACTATTCTAAATGCGTTTCTGGTATTGTTAAGATGCACATATCAGATTTTGACCTCGGCGATGTGGTTGACGGTGTGATAAGTCTTGTAAGATTGATGGCCGACAACAAAAATATCACTATATATAATAATGTGTTGAGCGGAACAGAACTGCGAGCCGACTCTACAATGATTTCTACCATTTTGCGCAATTTGATATCTAATGCTGTGAAATTTTGCTACAGCGGCGGTTCGGTAGGAGTGGAGGTGTCCGACGAGGCTGACGGCAAAAAACGAATAAGCGTTTGGGACACCGGCGTAGTGATACCTATTGAAACTGTTGCTCGTATTATGAATGCTCGCGAAGTGGCATCAACACATGGTACCAAAGGCGAAACCGGCACAGGATTGGGACTTCAACTATGTGCCAATTTTCTTGCTCTGCACAATAGCCGTCTTCAGGTTACGAGCAACGAGGAAAAAACAGTGTTTTCGTTTGTAATTTGACTTTTCATTATTTAAGTTTTTTAGTATAACAAAAAAAAGCCGCGCGTAATCTCTACGGGCGGCTTTTCCTTTTACTCTAACCTATTAATACTTAAATCAATACTTTTAAACGATGTGCAAAATTATATCGTTAATAAATGTTGACCTAATATTTATGTTACAGATAACTTTTAATACGTTTCAAGTAAAAGAAAAATCGTTTGTTTCATAGCCTCTTTTGTGTGTTTCATCGAAAAAAAATGATGTTACATTTTTTTGATGACGTTACATATATTTGCTTACAGTGGGTTGTAAACAGAGCTAATTCTTAAAATGCAATAACGCCCGAACCTATCAGTTCGTCGTTTAAATACCAAGCAGCAAACTGTCCCGGAGTGATACTTTTTTGTGGAATATCAAACTTTATGTACAAGCCTTTTTCTGTTTTGATCAATTCGGCATCTTGCAGAGGTTGGCGGTAGCGAATGCGAACTTTGCACCTAAGAGTGTCGCCATTTTGGAGTGCAAGGTCGGGACGAACGTTGTGAATTTCGTCGTTGTGAATAAATAGAGCCTTGCGGAAAAGTCCGGGATGTTCATCGCCCATACCTATGTAGATGATGTTTTTCTCGATGTCGGTGCCTATAACGTAGACTGGTTTTTCGTGTCCGCCAATGTTGAGACCCTTGCGTTGACCAATGGTATAGTATTGTGCACCAATATGTTTCGCTATTATAAAACCATCATCCGGAGTGTATATATAAGGCTTTGAAAGTGCTTCAAGATCGTTGGGGTCGTCGTGACGACGGCGATATACAAAAGCATCGTCGGTAATTTCTACAATGTCGCCCTCTTTTGATTTTAGTTTTTGCTGGAGAAAAACTGGCAAATCAACCTTGCCAACAAAGCAAATACCTTGAGAATCTTTCCGTTTGGCACAAGCGAGATTGGCTTCGGCGGCTATGCGGCGAACTTCGGGTTTAATGATATCGCCAATGGGAAAGAGCACATTTTTTAATTGCGCTTGGCTCATTTGACAGAGAAAATAACTCTGATCTTTGTTGGGGTCGCTGCCGGCAAGCAGTCGGCTGTAAGTTTTTCCGTCAGTGCCAATAATTTCATCGCGACGACAGTAATGACCTGTTGCCACATAGTCGGCACCGAGTTCTTGTGCATATCGGTTAAAGATTTCGAATTTGATTTCGCGGTTGCATAGCACATCGGGATTTGGTGTGCGTCCACGGCTATATTCGTTGAACATATAGTCAACCACGTGAGTCATATATCGTTCCGATGAATCTACTACGTGTAGCGGAATACCAATTTGTTTGGCCACCATTTGAGCTACCATTTGATCCTCTTCCCAAGCGCAGTCGCCGGATAGAGTCACCGAACTGTTTTTCCAGTTTATCATAAACAATGCGTGCACGTCGTAGCCCTGCTGTTTGAGCAAGAGCGCCGACACCGCGCTGTCTACGCCTCCGCTGAGGCCGATTACTACTTTTTTCTTCATAACGAAAGTTTGAATTTGTTTTTGTCGAACCTTACGGCTACCGAATCGAAAATGTCTTGACGGAATGTGAAGTCGATATCATCGCGTAGCTTGGTGTATAATTCTTGAATTCTTGTTGAGCGGCTGAGACAAAACTCTTTGAGTCCTATTTTTGCCGCCTCTTGATACATAAACAAAGCAATGTTGGCAGTGTCGCTAAGTAATTTGTAATCAAAGTTTTGGCAAAGAGCTTCGGCTGCTGCGCCTGCAAATAGCAAATCTTCGAAACACGGTTGTCGACGAGTGCCGCTGCACAAAAACGTTACATCACAGTTTTGTTTGCTAAGGTATTCAACCACTGCCGACAAATTTACAAAAGCTCCGGCAATCATATGTGTTTGATTATTAACCAAACTCTGCGCATATGTGCCGTTGGTGGTGGTGAATGCTATTTTGCGTCCTTTTATTACATTAGGGTCAAACTCCAAAGGCGAGTTGCCAAAGTCGAAACCCTCGGCACGCAATGCACCACGTTCACCTGCAGTGAGATAGCCTTTGGATTTAAGAGTTAGCGGAGTTTCCATGTCGGGATATGTCTCCACCCATTCAGCACCGTTGCACAGAGCCGCTGTGAGCGTGGTGGTAAAACGGATAACATCAATAAGTACCACTACGCCGTCTTGACTTGTGTCTTTAACAAGGTCGGGTGCGGCTATTATGTTAATGACGTTTGTCACGATGGATGATTTCGCAGAGTTCCACGTCGAAAATCAGATTGGCATACACCTCGTTGTTTTTGAGAGTGTCGGCGCCATAGGCATAAGTAGCCGGAATGTAGAAAGTGGTTTTGCCGCCTTCTTTCATTGTGGGCAAACCTACTTGAAGACCTGCAATTACACGGGTATTGGTGGTAAGCATCTTCGGAAGAATTAGTTCTTCGGCAAAGTCGAGCTTTTGTTCCAAAATGGTTTCAGGATTTTTGATTGTGGAAATGGTGTATTTAATATGCACAGTGTCGCCCGACTCGCATTGTTCGCCAGTGCCTACCACTTTTTCTACATAGTAAATGTGGTCTTTGTACTGAGCTTCAATTTGATGCTCGTTGAGATATTCCTTGATAAGGTCTTTGTCTTTGTCGATTTGCAGTTCTTCTTTTTTGCAAGCTGCAGAAACCGCTATGCATATGATGGCGGCAAATAGTATCAGTTTGTTTGTCTTCATTTTAGTGATATTATTAATATGGCTGCAAATTTACACATTAATATTTTAACAGAATGTTAAAATGTGTTATTCAATAAAAAGGTTTTTCTGCATAATACCGATGGTATCAACGAGAGAGCGGTATTTGTCGTTTTGACCGGTGTAATCAGTATTGCATTTTTCGTAAGTGTTGCGAATTGAGATTGCCTTTTCTGAAATTTTTTGCAAAAGCAAGTTTGTGCTCACGTCTTTGTTGGTTTGCAGAGCCTCGTTGATATAGCTGCGGAGGTTGTCAAGACCATCGATACCTTGTTTCAAACGTTTTTCGTCGGTGTTGCGTTCAGCGCAGATTTGCAACATTTTAAAATATTTTCCCGCCATCATAATAGCTGCAGCAGAAGCGTCGCCCCTCTGTTCGTTGTTGAGAATTGTGGCAGAAAAACGGTCGATAGTGCTGATACTGTCGTGTGAGCGGTGTTTTTTGTGAATATGTTTGGCAAATGACACACCAGCTTGAAATGCCATTTGGTATTTGTTGCTTTCGGTAATGGCAGTTTCCGGTTCGTCGTCAACATCTTCGGTGGCGGCAGTGTCTACATCATCGTACAAAGCGGCTGTGGCAGAGTCGAGCATGTCGAGATTAAATTTGCTGTAAGCCTCGGGAATTGTTGGCTGAGGTGCTGTTACTATAGTGATAGTGTCTGCAACAACTTGTTCTTCATTGTCTTCCACTTGCATAGAGTCTCCTGTGGTAGCAGTGGCCTGCATAGTTTTGCTCACAGTTTCTTCCTTTTCTTGTGTGTCGGTATTGCTGCTGCTACGGTTGCAAGCAACCGAAAACGCTAACAGCACGATTAAAGCGGTTTTAGTTTTCATATTCAGAATAGTTTTGCGCAAAGTTACTCTTTATTTTGAATAATTGCACTATGCTGACACGGATTTTTTACAAAAGCATTATGCCTGCGCAGAAACGAGCGTCGTCGCCGTTGCGTGCCGAATAAAACGATGGTGCGTGGTGCTTGGTGCAGAGTTCGCTGTGTTCAATATTGCCAAGAGGAATGCCAATATGCATGAGGTCGCTGATGATGGTTTTCTTCATATCGATGGTGAATTGACCATTGTCGGCGGGTTCTACAATATTGGGTGCAAAATATTCACGCGACAGGTAGTTGTCAGCACAATCCTTGTCTACAGTGTAACATTTTTTGCAAATGTGCGGACCTATACCTACGAGTATATCGTTGAAATCGGCCCCATACTTATGGTGAAGAATTTGCGCAGCCTTAGGCGCAGCACCAAGACGGCATCCCTCGCGTCCGGAATGAATGGCTGCTATCACCTTTTGTTTTGGTGCGTACATAAGAATTGGTACACAGTCGGCAGAACGTGTAATAAGGCATAGACCGGGTTGGTCGGTGATGAGAATATCATTGTCGGGGATGGCGTTTTGTTTCATGTAGAAACCTGCTCCGGCATCTTCGCGAGTGGCAAAATGATAGTTGGTTTTGTGAATTTGGGTTTGGAACACAAAATTTTCGGGAGTGAGTCCGAATGCGAGCGCGAGTTTTACACGGTTTTCTACACAACCGTCGCCGCCGGCAAATCCGATATTGAAATCGCCGGAATCGTCGTCGGGGGGAAGACTCGTAGTCACGAAGTCGAGTATTCCTACCGAGTCTCTAAATATGTCGAACTGCAAAATGTTCGGGTGTTCCTCGCTAATATACATCTTTCTGTTGCTTTAATAGAATTATCTTACATTCGATTTAGCAAATATAGTTCCAAAGTGCGCAGTAATTGTTTTTTTATGCAGTGTTTTATTATTCGCATAATTGTTGTAATTTTTTTTGGCGCGGTTGACAATATTAATTACATTTGCAGAAAATATTTTAGAATTATGAAAAACAAGGTAATATTATCAGCCATAGTTTTTTTAGCGATGTTGACAGTAGCTTGCAATAGCGACCGTGTGTTTGTGGAGCGTGTTGACATTCCCAATATGCAGTGGCATATGGATTCGCTCGTAAATATCTCTGTGCCGGTGGAGGATGCTTCACAGGTATATGACATTAAGATTGCTGTTAGAAGCAATGTATATTTCCAATCGCGAAACTTGTGGCTCTTTATCAACACCTATTCGCCTCAGCACGTGGTTGAAACCGACACTCTCGAATGTATTTTTGCCGACGAGCAGGGTCATACTACCGGCGATGCTATGGGCGATATCATTGATTACGAGATACCTTTTAAAACAGAAGTGAGGTTTCCAGCCCCCGGTACTTACAAATTTTCGATACAGCATGGAATGCGACTCGAAAATCTACCTTGCATTGATGAGGTGGGTATTATTATTTACAAGCATAAGTCTGATAATTAATTATTTACACAATGTCGAAAAATAAACTTGCCAAATTCGCCGAAATGGAGGAATTTGAAAATGTGGTGCAACCCGAAGATATTTCGTACAGCAACACACCTTATATATTAAAGGGCAAATGGAGTAGTGATTTTTTTAAAAATCAAAATCCACTTATCCTTGAACTCGGCTGTGGCAAGGGCGAGTATACTGTGGGACTTGCCCAAATCAATCACGACAAAAACTATATTGGCGTAGACATCAAAGGCGCAAGAATATGGCGCGGCGCAAAAACTGCTATTGAGCAAGGTCTTAATAATGTGGGATTTCTCCGTACCAAGATAGATATGATCAATAATTATTTTGGCGAGGACGAAGTTTCTGAAATTTGGGTAACATTTGCCGATCCGCAGCCCAAAAAGCAAAACAAGCGTCTTACGTCGGCATTTTTTCTCAACCTATATCGCAAAATTTGCAAAGACGGCGCAAAAATTCATCTAAAAACCGATAGCCGATTGTTGCATTTTTACACACGTGAGTTGTTGAAAGCCAATGGTATAGAACCTATCACAGCCACCGATGACCTTTACGCTAACAGCAATATAGACCCCGTATTGCAAATCAAAACCTTTTACGAGCAGGGATTCTTGAGCGAGGGCAAAAAAATCACTTATCTGAGTTTTTATCTTGCCAAAGACAAGCCTGTGGTAGAAATACCTAAGTTTGAGGAAGGTTTTTAATTGCTATTTTACTATTGATCAAACAGATGGAAATTGAAAATAGAGACCGCAAAAGTATTATTAAGTCTGTAATTGCGCGAATGAAAAACTATTTCACCGCCTTTATGGTGCTTATTACGCTTTTGGCTTATTCGTCGGTGTATATCAATCCCGACTCGTTTCAGTTTCCTCAGTTTGTAGGTATGGCGTATCCTTACATTTTGGCTGCCGACCTCGTGTATATCATTGCCCTTGCGATACTTAAACAAAAATCTGTGTTTGTAATGGGCGCCGTGGTACTTCTCGGTTTTGGTTATATTCGTCAAACTTTGCAATTGAAGCCATCAGCATATTTTGACAGCACCGACTATGGCAATCTCAAAGATTCGTCATTTAAGATAATGTCGTTTAATGTGCGTTTGCTCGACCGTTACAACTGGATTAAGGGTAAGAACGATACTCGTCAGAAAATTTTTGAATTTTTGACCTACGAATCGCCCGATATTGTTTGTTTTCAGGAATTTTACGCCCGCTATGCCGATAGTATCAACAACGAAACCATCATTCGTGATAAACTTGACGCCAAATATGTGATACGCGACTACAATACCGACGAACATTGGCTCAAAACCGACAAAGGCTATGTGATTTTTTCGCGATTCAAACTCGAAAACCGTCGTTACATCATTGATAGTGCCAACAATATCAATGGCATAACCGCCGACGCCGATATTTACGGAAAACGTATTCGCATTTTTAATATCCATCTGAAATCCATTCATTTAGGTTACGATGATTATAGTTTTATAGATAGTCTCGACCATAAAAACAACAGCAAAAACATTTCTGGTTTCAAGAATATCTATCAAAAAATCGGAGCTGCATATTCAGAACGCTGCATTCAGGCGTCAACCATTGACTCTATGATCAAGGCTTCGCCATATCCTGTGGTGGTTTGTGGTGATTTTAACGAACCTCCAGTGTCGTATTGCTACCGCAAGGTTAGGGGCAATTTAGACGATGCATTTTGTGAGAGCGGCACCGGGTTTGGTACTACTATGTCGTTGAAATTCTTAAAGTTTCGTATCGATTATATTCTCCATTCGCCCGAACTACACTCGCGCGGATTTAAAACTCACAAAGAGTATCTGTCAGATCATTTTGCCATTAGTTGCAGCATAAAGCCGTAGGGGAGGGGTGTCAGTTTTGCTTACTGATAAATTGGATAAAATCTTTGTGCCATTCTGCCGCCGATTTGTCGTCTGATTTTATTCGTTCAGGTTTAACTCCAAAACCGTGTCCGCCAACGTTGTAGAGTTTGTAGTAATGTTTTACTCCGGCTTTATTTAGGGCTTCGTTAAAAATGATTGAGTTGTGATAATCTACAATAGGGTCGTCGGTGCAGTTGATAATAAATATTGGCGGCATTTGATTGTGCACATTAAGTTCAAGACTCATACTGTCTTTGGCTTGTTGGGTGTAATATTGTCCGAGAAGGTTTCGGCGCGATTTTCGGTGCACATATCCGTCTTGCATTGTTATCACGGGGTAAATCATAATTGAAAAATCGGGGCGGAAATAGTTTTCGGGGACATTTCCGTTGAAAAGATTGTTAAAATCTTTGTTGAAATAAATAGCTGCAGTTCCGCTGAGATGACCACCTGCCGAAAAACCGCAAATGCCTAAGGTATCGTATGTTGAGTAATAGGTTTTGATAAAGTTCATAGCCATCTGCAAATCTTGAATCTGAGAAGGATAACGGTTTCCGCGCATTCCACGGCGGTAGAGCAGTACATAGCAGTCGTAGCCGTATTGGTTGAACATTTGTGCAGGCGAAAAGCCCTCGTTCTCTTTTGCCAGATAGCAGTAACTACCTCCGGGACAGATGATTAATGCCTTATTGCTTTGTTCCTTAGCTGCGGGAAACGAGTAGAGTAGCACCGCTTTTTTGCGGAAGTCATCGGGATTGTTGCCCCAAAGTTTTATAACTTCTTGAGCTATTGAGAATTTTGCAATGAATATAAACAACAGTATGTTAACAATCCTTTTCACTTGTTGAGATATTTAAGATTAGGTGGAATGGAAACACAGTTTTGAGCCACAAGTATTTTGTCGGGGTCGGGGTCGGAGGCAGTTACTTCCACCTCGTTGTTGACCAATGCAAACAGTAGAGCCACAGCACCGTAGCCGCAATTGTTGAATTCCATTTTTTCTCCTTGGTAGTTGTCGATAAACGACAGGTCTTGTTTTAAGTCGTTTTTTACGCTGCGCATTATTTCGCTACCTTTGTACAGATAGTTGTGAAGTACAAGAGGAAGAAAATATTCGGTTGTTTCGTATTTGCGACGTATCTCTGGTATTCTGTTGAGGATATAGTGGCGGAAATTTTTAGCTGTTTCGAGGTTTGTTTCGCCAATGAGCTTACTTTCGGATGTGGCTCTTGGGCAAACTTCTAGTTGCATTTGTCCCGGATGCATAATGATATCGCCTTTTTTGAAAACGTTTTCAAAACCGTGAAGCACCAGCGGCACTATATCGAGACCGAGTTTTTGCGCTAAATAGAACGCCCCTTGATGAAAACGGTGAATTTTGCCGTCTTCGGAGCGAGTACCCTCTGGAAATACCACCAACGAGTAACCTTCGTCAACAAGCGGTTTGAATTTTTCGGTTAAAACATCGTATCCGAGCGACGACGGGTAAAAATCGGCTCTTTTGAGAAAATTGCCGTAGATAAAATTTCGCTGTTGAGCATCGTTGGTAAGAAAAAGAATCTTAGGCGAAAGGCTCTTGATGGCAAGAATATCGAAACTGCTTTGGTGATTGGCAATTATCAAACATGGTTTGGAAAAATCTTCACCATGTGGATTGATAATTTCAAATTTAACACCGGGAGCGTGATGAATCATCTGAACATAACGATACATCTTGTTATGAATCTTGTTGCGATCTTTTACAAAAATGGTGTAAATTCTCATCAACATACTCACACCCAGAAACTTGATGAAGTAGGTGAGCGACCCATATAAACTTGCAAATGTGTAGGGAAATGGTCGAATGCGGCCTTTGCGGTCTTTAATCAAAAGATTGTAGAGCAACGGCGGAAAAATATACGCCGCAGCCACCACCGAAAACATGCCTATAACCACCACAACGCCAAGACTCTGCATAGCAGGATGTTTGGCAAAAACCAACGAGCCTATGCCCACAAACATTATCAGCGATGAAATGGCAACGCTACTTTTAAACGAGTCAAGTACCTTGCGACCGCGCGAATGTTCGTAGATGAGTCCCTCGGTGATAAATACTGTGTAATCGTCGCCCTGACCGAAGATAAATGTGGCGAGTATAATGTTAACTATGTTGAAACTCATGCCTGCCAAATACATTATTCCGAGAATCCAAAACCAACTCACTGTCAGTGGGATAAACGAAATAATACTGAGTTCTGCACGTCCGAACGATATTGTGAGAAATAGAAAAACAATAAATCCTGCCGAGAGTAGCACAAAGTTGAAATTGTCGCTAAGACTTTCGGTAAGAGTTTGCGACACAATGCGTTCGTCGAATGCTGTGATATCCGGGTCTAATCCTGCGAAACAATCTGCTACTTGTTTTGCCAATTCTGGTTTTACTCTAAGAATAGTTACCACGGCTGTGCACGACGAATCTATTGTGATATATCCTCCTGCACCGGTTTTGAGCAATGGTTCAAAAAAGGCGTATTCTTTTGTATCAAAAGTGTCGGAGAGTATCTTCTCCGCCTTTTTGAAATAATTTTTGTTGATTTTTTGTGCTTCGGATTGCTGATGTATCAAACTGATAATCGAATCTCGATAATTGGCTGTGAACGAGTTCCAACGATTGATTCGTTGCTGTTGCAATTGTTTTGATGGTACAAAGTTGCCAATGCCTGATATCTTTTGTATTGTTTTGGATTTCAGTAGACTATCGGCAATGGGTGCTGCTTTTTCGTATCGTTGCAGAGCCTCCTCGATATTGTTACCTGTAGTTGCCACGTATACCGACACTGCACTATCGCTGTTGAGCATTCCAAAAGTGTGAGTGGCTTCGGCTCGTAGCGAGGGTGTCATATAGTTGAGACTGCTCATATTGCCGTCAAACTCAGTTTTGCTGCCAAGCCAAACAAGCACAGGAGTAATCACAAGTACAGGTATGATCACATATTTTTTTTGCAAAAAGTTGAAATTCAGATTAAAAAAGTGTTTTTTAGATTCATTGTGAAGCTCCACTTTTTTTACAAGATGAGGACAGAAAAACAATGTAAACAATATGGCTGCAATCAGCAAAATACCGCCGGCAAATCCTAAGTCGCGTAGGGCTGGACTGTCGGCAAACATTAAAGCCATAAATGCCGCCACTGTGGTAATGTTGCCGGTGATAAGCGGAGATGATATCTCTCTGATATTCTGCTCCATATCGCTCGTGCGGTAGTAATGCGTTATAAAATGCAGCGGATAATTGGCAGCTATGCCCGTAAACACTGCGCATATACCGAGTGCAATTACCGAAATGCTTCCAAATACAATCCACGACATGGCAGCAGCTGCCGCAAATCCGAAAACCAGCACTGCACCCATAACCAATAGGTTGCGAATGTTTCTTATTGAAAACCAGAGTATTATTAATATCAATAATATGGAGAAAATCGATGTGAGCAGCGAATCTTTTTTGATTTGTGCCGCATTGCATACAGCAATCACCGGCGGACCAAAAATGCTAATTTCGGTGTCGGGACATTGGTTTTGAAAATCGTCAGCAGCGTGTTGAAACAACGATACAAGTTCTGCATTGATACCGCTTTCGCTCATTCCCGCCGGCGAATCGTAAAAAATGACGCCACGTTTCATGTCGGGCTCCATTATGTAGCCGTTGTATAACGAGTAACCACCTGCTGGTTTGAAACTTTGCAAATCAGACAGCACGCTCAAAAACAAACCGAGAGGGTCGCTTTGTACCACGTTTTTTACATACCCCGGAGTAGGCGACTGTAGAATGGTTTTGTCGGTTTGCAAAGCCTTTTCGGCGTGTTGCGGAGTAAGACACGAGTCGATTGCAAAAGTGATTTTTTCTTCGTTGATAAACAGAGGAATGTTGTCTTGCACAAACTGAGCAGTGTTGTTGATAGAGTTTCCATCGTTGTGTGCTACTACGTTGGTAATAAGCGGCGAACCTAAACCATTGATATACTGAGCAAAACTATCCATCCGACGAGCAATTGTGTCGGGATTGTAAATAGTGTCTTTTGGGGTTACGTAAATAAAAATACGTGAGTTTCCAGCTGCAATGCCTACAAATTTGGATACCTTTGAATAGCCGCTGTTTTGCGGAAGAAAGTCGGATATATCTTCTCTAAATCCGAGCCTTGCAGCGCAAAAAGCAGCCAAAGCGCACATCACCAACATCAGTATGACAGTGAGAGCCTTGCGTGCGTTGAGGTATCTGTACGATTTTATAAAAAACCTTGTAAGCATTAGTTGTTTTAGTTTTTGTCTATCTTGATATAGACCTCCATCAGTTTGGCTTTGTCTTTGGGATAGTATCGCAGATTTTTGATAGCAGCCGGCACAAGCACAGTTTCACCGCATATAAGGTTGATACTATCGTTGCCATCGCCGTACTCTATTCGGCATTCGCCTTCTACACATATATATATTATAAAGGAGTCGATTTCGGGGAAATCGCGTTCCACCGGCATATCAAGTTCAAAAATATTGGTAGTGAAGTATTTGCAGTCGATGATGTTGACCGATTCGTTGTTTTTGGCTTGATATTTTTGTTTTGTGTTGTTTACGCATTCAAAATCCATAGCGTCAACAGCAAGGTCGGTGTGCAATTCGCGAGGATTACCTTCGTCATCAAGGCGGTTGTAGTCAAAAATACGATAAGTGATGTCGCTGGCTTGTTGCACTTCGAGAAGCAAAACACCTTTGCCAATGGCGTGCACGCATCCCGGCGGTACAAAAAATACATCGCCGTTTTCTACCTTCAAAATATTGAGCATATCATGCAAACCGCCGTTTTCTACAGCCGACATATATTCCTCTTTCGAAAGTTTGCGGTTGAGACCAACTACAAGTTTAGAATCCTCTTCAGCATGAATCACATACCACATTTCAGTTTTACCCGGACAGTTGTGTCGTTCCCAAGCGAGTTCGTCGCCGGGGTGCACCTGTACCGACAAGTCGTCGGAGGCATCGATAAACTTTACAAGCAGCGGAAAAGAGTTACCAAAAGTTTCGTAAACTGAATCGCCCACGAGGTCGCCCATATACACTTCGATAAGTTCGTCGAGATTGTTGCCCTTCAAAAAGCCGTTGCTTACAACCGACAAGTCGCCCTCTACGCCGCTTACTTCCCAACTTTCGCCGCAGTGACGGGGTATACCCTTGCGCTTGAATAGTTTCTCAAACTTGTTTCCGCCCCAGATCTTGGTCTTGTAGACCGGTGAAAATTTGAGCGGATATAAAATATTACTCATTATATTATCGCAGAAAATTTTTATATTCGGTACTAAATTTGTATATTTGCAAACAATAGCAAACAAAAAACGGGTCAAAATTAATCCTTTTTTCCCGAATAATACAATATTGATTGGCAATATTATCACAATTGCCGCTTTATTTTGCTATTAAACAAGTAATTAGAAAAAAAAATTTTTATTGCTAAAAATTTTGACATTAAATTAAAATTTTATAATTTTAGTAGCCTATATTTTACGTATATCGGACTGAAAAACAAAGTTGATATTTATGAAAAAGTTTAAACTCTCCATAAAGTCGAAATTCAGGCTCTTCCTGATGATTACACTGCTACCGTTTATCATTGTGTCGGTGATATTCGTAGTGCTTCTGTCGCGAAACAAGACATACGAAGACTACGAGCAGAAAGTGTTGACCCTTAAACTCGAATATCTCAAACTCAAAGAATACGAGCAGTCGTTTTTGCTCTATTACACCACCGACAACACGTTTTTCAAGACAATGGAAAACGAGTACCTGCGTAAATTTGAATTGGAAGAAAAGCAAATCAACAAGAATTTTGATGAGTTGCTGAATATGCCTACCACTTCGGCGCTCGACCTCAACAACAATATTTATATGCTCAAAGAGAATGTGAGCAGTTATGGCGACCTTCTTAACCTTGTAGCATCTAAATTTTACAAACGTGGTTCGTTTAGCACAGGAATTATAGGCGAGATAGAGCGCAGTTATGCTACCGCCGTGGCACAAAAGTCATTGCCTACACCTATTCTCTCATCGCTCAAAGAGATGGAGGTGCAGTACATCAACCGCAAAGATGCTGCTTATTACAATGACTTTATCACCATTTATACTCAAAATATTGGTTCTGCAGGCGTGCAAGAGCCTGAGCCTATGCCTGTTGTAGTACGTGATTCTACTCAGACCGATTCTGCTGCCGCTCCAATTGTACCACAGCCGCAAACCAGAAACAAACAGAAAAACAATGCCGAGAAACTAAAACCGGTTAACGATTTCAAACGTTTCTTTACTTCACTTGTAAAAATCGACAAAGAAATTGGTTTTAATCGTGAAGAGGGTCTTTTGTTTGACCTTTCGGTAGAAAAATCGAAACTTGATGACATAGATTCGATGCTTACCAAAATTTCGGAACAAAAAGAGCAAACCGCTTCTACCACAAGACTTCTCCTTATAATAATAGCACTTTTGATAATTGCTGCTTTGGCTATAGCCATTGCTAAATTTTCGAATAAAATTACCGTTGCAATATCCAAAATCAGCGGATATGTTAACGCTCTCAGTAAAGGTATTATTCCCGATGAGGAAATCAAATGCAACACCAACGACGAGTTGGCAGATATGGCAGTAGAGCTCAACACCTTTGCTCACGGCTTAAAAGAAACCACACAATTTGCAAGTAGCATTGGTAGCGGCAATCTTGATACTGAGTTTAAACCGCTTAGTGAAAACGACTTGCTTGGTAACTCGCTCTTGGAGATGCGTGGAAACCTTTACAAATCGCAACAGGAAGACCAAAAACGTCAACGCGAAGATAGCTTGCGTAAGTGGGCCAACGAAGGTTTAACACAGTTCTCCGAAATTCTTCGTCAAAGTACCAGCAATATCACCGACTTGGCAAACAACGTTTTGAAAAATCTTATCCATTTCTTGGATGCCAACCAAGGCGGATTGTTCTTGTATAACGACAACGATAAAAATGATGTCTTTCTTGAACTTGTATCATCTTACGCCTACAATCAAGAGCGTAAAAAGAAGAAGAAAATCTATCTTGGCGAGGGCTTAATTGGTACGTGTGCAATTGAGAAATCTTATGTATACCTTACCGACCTGCCAAACGACTATCTCTCAATAACTTCAGGCTTAGGTGGAGCAAATCCCAATTGCTTGCTTATAATGCCGTTGAAAGTAGAAGAACAGATTTTTGGCGTAATGGAGATTGCTTCGTTTAAGAAGATGGAAAAACACGAAATTGATTTCGTAGAAAAAGTTTCGGAATCAATTGCCTCCACTCTCTCTATTGCCAAAATCAACCAGAGAACAGCCGAACTTCTTGCACAATCGCAGCAGCAAGCCGAGGAAATGGCATCACAAGAAGAGGAGATGCGTCAAAACCTCGAAGAACTTCAAGCTACACAAGAAGAATCAGCTCGCAAAGAGGCAGAGATGCAGAGTATTCTCAACGCTGTTAACAGTTCGTCGCTCGTTATTGAGTACGACTTAACAGGCAATATCACAAGCGTTAACGAATCTTTCTGTAAGGCTATGAATATGCAGCGTGAACAAGCAATAGGACGTACTTTAGACGAATTCCGCGATAGTACTGTTGAAGACTCGCTGCAAGATGCCGACTTCTGGAATCGTGTTCGCGATGGTGAGGTTGTTAAACGTACCGATAAGTATGTTACAGGCGGTGAGGAACACTGGTTGCACCAAGTGTTTACTCCGATTATCGACAGCGACGGATTCCCCTACAAGATCCTCAATATGGCTACCGATATTACAGCCAGCAAAAAACAAGAACTTGAACTTAAAGTTCAGGCCGACAAGATGGCTGCTCAGGAGGACGAGATGCGTCACAACCTTGAGGAACTTCAAAATGCACAGTTGGCAATGGCTCAACAGCAGGAAGAACTCAATAATGCCAACCAGAAACTTCACGAAAACGAAGGCAACTTAATTAGCGCTATAGAAAAGTCGAAGGCTCAGGAAAAAGAACTTCAAGAAAAAGTAGAAGAACTCAACAAACTTCACAAAGAACTTGAAATTCAACAGGCTGAAATACTTGAACAAAACCGTGAACTTCAAGAAAAAGAAAAACTTCAATCGAGAGCTCTCCAAAATGCCGACCGCAACCTTGAACGCACCCGTATGAAGATTATGGCAGAGTTTGTTCACAATCTTGAACGTCATGTGGCTGTAATGGAAAATGCCGAACAAATTTTGAAACGCAACCGCAATAATGTGCCCACAGAAGTTATCGACACTGTTACCGACTTGAAAAACCAATTTATGATATTGATTACAAAATATAAGTTTGATTAAACAATAGATAGTAGTTTTTTTTAATATATCGTATTTATTATTTAATTAGTTAGTTTCATATATTTATTATTTTATTGATTTTTATTGTTATTGATTTTGGCCGTTTCCCATCCCCCCCCGAGGAAACGGCTTTTATTTTGTTAATGCGATGATGTATGGCATTATTTTAGTATAGTATTTTGTATATTAAGTAAAACAAAAATGAAGAAAAAACACATACTACCGCTTGCAACTCTTTTGCTGATAACGTTTTCGGCATTAATGATTACATCGTGCCGATCGAAAAATAGCACTAATAATCAATCAAAAATTGTATTTCCTATCGACAAATACGAATCAGAACCTACGCCAACCAATTTTGTGGGTGCAAGGTTGTTGGCGTCGAATAAGGGTTTCAAAATACCAGAATCAGCCACGCTGGATACTCGCAACAATTATATCTACGTGTCGAATATCAATGGCGAACCCGATGTAAAAGATTCATCCGGCTATATTACACGTGTAATGCTTTCGGGCGAAATTATTGATACTTTGCCTATTGCCAATCTCAATGCTCCAAAGGGAATGACTATTGCCGGACAAACTCTTTATATTGCAGATATCGACCGTATTGTGGTGTATAATATTGAATCGCAATCGGTTACAAAAATTTACCAACCCGAAGGCGCAGAATTTCTCAACGATGTGGCTTCTGATGCCGACAACAATGTGTATGTGTCTGACACTAAGGCTGGATGCGTGTTTAAAATTTCGCAACAAGGTGATTTGCAAAAACTTTTTGCCGATTCGCTTTGTGCCGGGGCAAACGGAATTTGTCGTGCCGATGCCAAAATTGCTATGGCAGCCGCCGACCGCATTATTACTATCGACCCTCTAAACGCTCGTAGAATTGTTTTTGCTAAACTGCATTTTACTCCCGACGGTCTTAAATATCACAATGATAGCACTTTTATTGCGTCAGATTTTTTGGGCAATATTTTTGCTGTAACTCAAAAGGAATGTCGTTTGCTTGTGAACGCTCGTGAAGGTGTTAACGCAGCCGATTTTGAGTATCTGCCACAGCAAAATATTCTTATTGTTCCAACGTTTTTTAACAATAGTATAGATATTTACGAAATTGGTTTATGAAAAAACTACACCTTATATATATAGTAACATTTTTGTTGGCAATTTCTGCCTCTGCCTCGGCTCAGCCGGTGGTAGAATTTGCCGAATTAGAGCACAATTTTGGCAATATCGGCGAACTGGATGGTGCTGTTACTCACCGCTTTGTGTACAAAAACACAGGCAACTCTCCCTTGGTGGTGTCAAAGGTTTACACATCGTGCGGATGTACGTCGCCGGCGTGGAGCAAAGAGCCTGTGATGCCGGGGCAGGAGGGTTATGTGGATGCGACTTTCGACCCGCGCGACCGACCGGGGGCTTTTACCAAGAGCATTACCGTGATGCACAATGGCAAAAGTATCCAAGATGTGCTGTATATTTCGGGCAATGTGCAGCCTCGCCCTGAGCCTGTTTCTGCCGAATATCCTTACACGTTTTTTGATTTGCGGTTGAAGAAAACCACCGTGAATTTTGGCAGTGTTTCAAAAGGCGAAACCGTAAAACAGACAATCGAAATTTACAATCCCACCAAAGCCGACCTTGTGGTTGAGCCCGACAACGCAAATATTCCGCCGTATCTCACTCTCTCGGTGTCGCCAAAGGTTTTGAAACCCGGCGCCAAGGGTGAAATCAAAGTAGAATTTGTTACCAAAAAATGCGATGGTTGGGACTATTTTGATTTTCAGGCTGGCATTCTGGTTAACACATATTCTTACAAATTAAACTTCAAATCTATTATCACAGAGAAGTTTACCGCCGAGCAAATAAAGAATCCTCCTTTGATTGAGTTCCCAAACGGCAAGGATGTTTCTTTTAAGAATGTGGAAAAAGAATCAACTGTATATCAGAAGTTAGCATATTCTAACACTGGTACTTCGCCACTTGAAATACGTGCTGTAAGAAATTTTTCTGACTGTGTATCTTACAAAATCAACACGCCTGTGGTGCAGCCCGGCGAAAACGGCAATATTACAATATTTTTCAACGCCGAAGGTAAGAAGAATTTGGTAACCAAATACTTAACCCTCGTAACCAATAGTCCTCAGAGCGGATACGACAATGTGGTGTTGAAAATTTCGGCGCAGATTGCGGAGTGATTTTGATACATCGCAAGCCGTTTTTTATTATATTTGCATTCATCAATGCCGTACAGTTATGTTTTGGGATTTTATATATCAAAATTACGTCTACATA
>JAGCVU010000183.1 GCA_017962175.1 Bacteroidales bacterium
AATGGAGCCGAAAATTTTTACGACGGCTGGATGAAAAATCCCAAATCAGCGATGGTTTCGTGCAACGACGGCTTCCGCCCGGTGAGTTTTTTGGTGGAGGTGATGGAGGTTAGGTGACTTGTGGGGTACTTGTGGGGTACTTGTGGGGTACTTGTTCGGGTAGCGAGATTAGGCTGAGTTTTCCATTCGTCTGTTGCATAGATATGAAGGTAATTAATTCGCAAATCCCAACCTTCACCAAGCAGTAAGTTACGGAAAAAGCGTTCCAAATATACAGAATTGTAATCAATATTTTTAACAGCGTTGCGGTAATTGGCTCTGACTAAGGCATTTCGAAAATACCACGAATGCTCGGCAAACATATCGTTTTCAACATTAAAACCTAAATCACGCAAATACAAAATCGTAAAAACCGCCGTAGTGCGAGTGTTGCCCTCGCCAAAAGCGTGAATCTGCCAAATACCAGAAACGAACTTTGTAATATGTGCTATAAGTTGGTCGGTATCAATACCTTTGTAACTAAACTGACGTTCTTGACAGATATCGAAATCCAATGCGGGACGGAGATCTTCCCAATTAAGATAATGCACGGTGTCATTATCCAACACCCATTCCTTTTTGGTGATGTCGTAGTCGCGGACACATCCAGCGTGTTTGAAAACTCCGTCAAATATTCTACGATGAAGTGCGATATAACCTTTTGCGCTAAAATCCAAAGACTCAGAGGAAAGAATCTTAGTAATATTTGCCGAAACCTTGTCAGCCTCCTGAGTTTCTTCATCGTCGGGTTCGCGGTTAGTTTTCGACTGGTAATAAGATTTTATGAGGTCGCGCACCTCGTCGATATTTATCTCGCCCTCGATATGTTTGATGGCAGTCTCTTTCAGATAATCAGAGGTTTTCAATCCGTCAACCTGCTGCAACCCTATCGCCGTCCGCCAAATAGATGCCTTAGTCTTTTTGTCGGGTTCACCTTGGCGGATGTATTCTTCGAGAGAGGTATATTTTACGTTGGTCATAAAATGCGCTTGTTAGTAGAATGCAAAGATAAGATTTTTTATCATACTTTCTCCATTTTATACCCCAACCTTTGCAACTCTACTGCCGCGCCTATGGTATATAACACCTTGCAACTGAGGGTGTAAACAAAAAATGCCGCTGGGGTGGAGGGTTCGATGCCTTCGTGTCGGATTTTGTCTAAGGCAAGACGCGAACACGACAGCACAAATTCCTCCATTTTAGTGTATTCATCGCCTTCGAGACCAAGAATTTCGCCACGAACCACCTCGTCCATATAGTCGAAACCGCGTTTGTTGCGGATATGCTCGTAAATGTTTGGATGATTGCCATATATAGCCCAATCGGTGTCCCAATATTTTGCCACAGCCATACCGAGATACATAGACCATCCGAGCGACACAGCGGGATATTTAGCAATCTCTTTTGAAGCGTCGGTGATGTACGACGGAGCCACGGTGTCCCACATCTGCAAAATGTCGGGCGATTCGGGCAGGCGTCCGCGAGTTAGGCGTTTTTGCTCCACACAAAGGTCGGTGAGACTGTTGAGCAGGGTTTGTTGATAGTTGGTATAATATTCTTGTTGTTCCATTTTTTTTGGCAAAAATAGTAAAAATCATTTTGCACTACAACAAAAATTTTTGTAATATTGCGCATTATTAACCCATAAATAATTTCGACAAATGGAAAAAAAGAAGTTTAAACTCATTTTATTAGTCCCGATTGCTATTTTGATAATGTGCTTCAAATGCTGCACTGTTATCGACAGCGGCGAAATCGGAATCAAATTTCACAAATGGTCGTCGAACGAACAGGATTACGGCGGCGTGGAAGGTACTTGCAAAGGCTGGGTATTCTACAACCCAATTACAACCAGCATTTTTACCTATCCCACTTATATTCAGCGTAAAAACTACGAGGCTTTTAATGTTAACGCCAAAGACGCGTCGGTGTTTTCGATGGACCCCACTATCGCCTACCGCATCGACCCAAACAAGGCGTGCGACATTTTTGTAAAATACCGCAAGGATGTTGAAGACCTCGAAAACGGCTACATAAGAACCTGTATTTATGAGGCTTACCGCACTTGCGCCAACAACTATACATCGGATTCGTTGATGTCGAGCCGTGCAAGTTTTGAGGCTGAGGTTAGAACCCGCTTAGAAAAAAGTCTCGAAGCCGAAGGATTTTTGGTAACAGAGTTTACCTCGCAAATCACTCCTCCACAGTCGCTTGCACAAATGATTAACGAAAAGAATATGGCAGTACAGAGTTCGCTCAAAGCCGAAAACAAAGTAAAAGAGGCTGAGGCTAACGCCAAAATAAAGATAGCCGAGGCCAAAGGCGAGGCAGAAGCAATGAAAGTAAAAGCCGACGCCGAAGCATACTACAACCGCACCATTTCGGCATCATTAAGTCCCCTCATCGTTCAGGAAGACTGGATTGAAAAATGGGACGGCCACACCCCCACCATCGTTGGTCAGGGCAACACTATGTTTGATATGTCGAAGTTTGCGATAAAGTAATTTTGCAAAACCCACACCAGCCGTCTGGAAGACGGTAATTCTGTAACCCCGTACATCGAGCGATTTATCGCGATGTACGGGGTTTTTCCAAACCTCCACCCGCCTAGACAAAAAATAATTTGCGAAAATGCATTTTTTATTAAATTTGCGGCATTAATATTTTAAAACATTTTCATTATGTGGATAATTTGTGCCGACTTAGAAGGCGTTTTTGTGCCGGAAATTTGGATCAACGTGGCTAAAAAAACCGGTATCGACGAACTTAAACTCACTACCCGCGACATCAAGGATTACGACCAACTGATGCGCTACCGTCTTGAAATATTAGACAAACACAACCTCAAACTTCAAGATATTCAAGAAGTTATCAACACTCTACAACCGCTCCCCGGCGCTCTCGATTTTATCAGAGAAATTCGCAAACTTACTCGTTTTGCCATTGTGAGCGACACTTTTGTGGAGTTTGCCCAACCGCTGATGGACAAGTTAGAAAACCCATTCCTGCTCTGTCACAGCCTCGAAACCGACTCTACGGGACGTATCACCAACTACCTTCTCCGTCAAAGCGACCCAAAGCGCAAAACCGTAGAAGCATTTAAAAGTCTGAAATACAATGTGGTGGCATTTGGCGACAGTTACAACGATGTTACAATGCTTCAAGCCGCCGACCGTGGAATCCTATTCTGTCCGCCCGACAACGTGAAGGCCGATTTTCCGCAATATCCTGTGGTAACCGACTTGGCAAGCCTTAAACAAGAACTCATAAAAATTGTAAAACAATAGTTAACATTTTAAATATCACATAGTTATGCACACAAAAGTTTTATCAGTAATTGCGGCGGCAATGCTGGCAGGATGCACAGGAGGTCAGAGCAATTCCTCCGTTTCGGAACAGCAAAATTCCGACACTATCAAATTTCTCGATGCTAAGGAGAAAACTTTCGACGGGTTCTCAGTTTATTGGCTAAAAGACAACGCTGCCGACAGGACTTTCCCTTACGACCTTTTTGGCGAGGTTCCCGAAAACATCCGTAAAGAGGTGAATATGCCCGACGGTATGCCTTCGTCGATTAGCGCGTACCTAATCAAGAGCAACGGCAAAAATATCCTCTTCGACTCGGGTCTTGGACAAAAGGCAGGCGGACAACTCCTTAATGAATTGCAAAACATCGGCCTTTCTCCCGAAAATATTGATTATGTGTATATTACGCACTTTCACGGCGACCACATCGGCGGAATGTTAGACACCACAGGCGCAAAAGTTTTCACCAATGCAGAAGTTTACGTTTCGCAATTAGAAAAGGATTCCGACCTTGGCAAAGGCGAACAGGCTGTAAAGATGTTTGAACAATATGGCGACAAGATTCACGTATTCAATTTTGGCGACAAACTGCCCGAGGATGTTTTGACTATCGACGCAGTGGGTCACACTCCGGGACATACAGTTTTTCAAAAGGGTAACTTACTGATAATAGGCGATTTGATGCACGCACTTGCACTTCAACTCCCCCACCCCGAATTCAACGCCAATTTTGACGGCGACAAAGAAAAAGCCGCTACCTCGCGCAAAAGAATTTTGGAGTACGCCAAGCAAAACAACCTCATTGTAAGCGGTATGCACTTGCCGTATTAAGCCATAATGCGCTAAAATATTAACGATTAAATCCCTGCGCCGTCGGTGAATGTTTCGCTGACGGCTTTTTGTTGGATAATGCGCGAATAGGGCGGAACTGCCTCGGTGAGCCAGATGTTACCGCCTACTACGGTGTCGTGACCAATAGTTATGCGTCCAAGTATCGACGAGTTGGAGTATACAGTAACATTGTCTTCCAAAATAGGATGTCGGGGAAGGTTGACAGGATGACCGTTTTCGTTGTATGTAAATTTCTTTGCACCAAGCGTAACACCCTGATACAGAGTAACGTGATTACCCACAATACAAGTTTCGCCAATAACCACACCTGTGCCGTGGTCGATAGAAAAATATTCGCCAATCTGCGCTCCGGGGTGAATGTCGATACCGGTTTTGGAATGAGCCATCTCGGTCATAATGCGCGGAAGCACAGGCACTCCAAGGGTTAATAGAGCGTGTGCGATACGATAGTTAACCATCACCTGCACCACAGGATAGCAGAAAATAATCTCGCTAAACGAAGTTACAGCGGGGTCGGTTTCGCTCATTGCCGCAATATCGGTGTAAAGCACACGTTTGATTTCGGGAATCATCTCGATAAACTTTACAGCAATTTCGTCGGACTTATCTTCGCAAACGTTTTCACCCTTGAAACATTTGAAACTCAGGCGTATCTGGTCTTTTAGGCGAGTCTCCAACTCCTCCATACAAACGCCAATATGGTAATAACGGCTTTCGCGGTCGCGGATTTCTGCGCCAAAAAATCCCGGAAAAATAATCTGTTTTAGCAGGTCGATAATCCTACTGATAGCCTCAATTGAAGGCTGATTACCGCCCTGAGTCTGCATCCTCACCTCGCTTTCGGTTACTTCCGACAAGAGGACAACGTTTTTTGATAGTATCTCTTTCTTATCCATCGCTGTATTAAATTTAGCGCAAAGATACTCATCGCGCCAACAAATTCCAACAAAAAAAATAAAAATAGAAGATTTTTCGGAAAAATGGGATATGGGAGAAAAAATTTTCACTATATTTGTATAGATAAACAACAACTAATAATTTCAAAACTATGGAAAAGAATTATTTTATTTGCGCCATTTTGATGGTGGTTTTAAGTCTAAATGCATTTGCCCAAGATGATGGGAGAGATATGCAATGGTTTGATATTTCAACACTTAACTATGTAGTTACTGGCAATACCGACAAGAATCACGTTTTGCAGCAGCATTTACTTATCGACGGGGCTGTGGTAGAAGCCAAATCGGATATTATGGACAGGATGCAAACTTGTATGAAAGAAATTTCGCAACGATTTGTAAATGAGAAAGATGCCGACGTTGGACAATTAACCGATGAAATCGCTGCAAATCTCAAACAAATGATGCAAGAGCACCCCGAATTGGCACCTCAACTCGAACAACAATTAAAAGAACTTGCAGAGCAACGCAGCGATTTTTCCAACACATATGTAAAAGAGGTTGGCGATTACACCTACCCACCCGAACAGGTTCTCAAAGAGATAACCGCCATTGCTGTAAACAAACGCGCATATTCGGCGTGGAGCGATATAGGCAACGGACTCTTTGCCGTTCTCACAGGCGAATGTTACGGACCGTTAGAAAAAGACAATTTTAACCGTCCAAAAGTTAAAGAAAGCGACGAATACACTTGGGGCGCAATAAATTACGACGGCAAATTTATTCTTGAAGCCAAATATTCGCAACCTGTGTCATATCCCGAACACAATTTTATCATTTTACGCTACAAGCAAGGCGGAGAACAAAAATGTGGTGCCTGCGGTTTCAACGGAGAGGTGCGAGTGCCTTTTGTATATCACGATGCCCATTGGTATGGAGCAGGATTTCATTTATACATTTTTGAAAAAAACAATAAATATGGATTTATCTCGCTCGATGGCAAAGAGTTGCAACCCTGCGTTTACGAAAAACCAGAGCCATTTGGGTCGGGATGGAGCGTTACCAAAGACGGCACAAACTACGGCTTAGTAGATCACGTCAACGGCAAATTGGTGATTCCGCTAAAATACAAGTCAGTGTGGGACAATAAAATGGATGAAATTTTTATGCAGCGTTTCGACAAAAAAATCGACGTTTACACCGAAAATGGTTTTAATCTAATTCGCACAATTGACGAACCGGAGGATTAATTAATACAAAATAAGTTCCAATCCTTGGTCTTGGTAAAACTCAAATTTTAAGTCGCTCGACATCAGAGCCATACGCTCTGTAATAGCGTGTGATATAATAATATGGTCGCTTGGGTCGAAATGATTCATAGCCTTGTTGAGTTGCAAACGCGAATAGGTGTAGCAAACATCGCGACGAATTGGAAGAAACTCAATTCTAAGTTCGTTTTCAACAGCCGCCAAAACATCTTCGGCAGTCTTGTAATACTTGTTAAGAAGTTTTTTGTTGTTAAAAAGCACAATAAGTTCACGCATAGACTCGCTACTTGCGTAAAGGACGTTTGAATAATCGCCAAGCAAGTCAATTGCGTAAGGAGAAATGCTATCCACATCGGTTAGCAAATCAATTATTACGCAAGTATCAAGCATTAACCTCATCCCTAATAATCTTTTTGCCGTTCTTATAACTTTTACACTGTGCCTGCAATTCGGGGTCTAAAATCTCGATGCACCATTTGTGCGCACGCGCCCATTGCACAGTCTTTGAAATGCACTTTTTGGGTTGTTCGGCTGCCTGATTAGTATTTTCAGAGGTTGATGGTGTTGCTGTTGATTCCATAGTTTTAATACATTTATTATATGGTGCAAATATATGTGTTTTTTTGGAAAACAAAAAATATTTTGGCTGAGAATATCACACCTTCTTCTTTAAAGTATGTTTCAGCCATCTATTGCTCCTCAAACGCAAAAGGAACATCACACCACGGAGAAAGAGTTCCACTGCCATTGCCAACCAAACGCCTTTTAAGCCCATATACGATGCCAAAATCATTACAAACGGTATGCGTATCAGCCACATAGAGGCAAGGTTCATTATGCTTGGCACAAGACTGTCACCCGCACCTACAAATATTCCGTAGCCTATTATCGCCGCCGCAAACATCGGTTCGGCAAATGCCTCGATACGCAAAATCTCTGTGCCTGAGATAATTATATCTTCTACCGGGGTCATCAGCGACAGCAGTTCGGGACAGAAAATAAACATAAACACCGACATCACCGTTAGCATTATCATACCCGTAAATGTGGAAATGTAGGCGAAACTTTTGGCAAGATACCTCCTCCCCGCCCCTACGCACTGACCTATCAGCGTGGTGGCAGCGTCGGAAATACCGTAGCCGGGCATATAGCAGATTCCCTCGATGGTAACGGCAAAGGTGTCGGCGGCTATTGCCACATTGCCAAGCGGCGCAACTATCGATGTCATAACAATATATGCCAAACTCATAATAGTGCGCTGAACACCAACGGGAAGGCTTATTTTGAGCGAATTAACAACGCATTTGCGAGTGGGACGATAAGAGCCTTTTTCGCGCCAAACCGAAAGCAGTTTCGACCGGCACACAAGGTAATACATCTCTACAAACGACACCAATGCGCACGCCAAAACCGACCCTGTGGCAGCACCCTTAACGCCGAGTCCCGCGCCGGGGATAACCCACTCGTAGCCGCAAAACTCAAACGTGCGGTCGGGATAAATCAAGAAAAAATTAAAAATCACATCCAAAACGCAGGTGGTGATATTCAAAATACTCGGTACTCGGAGGTTGCCCTCGCTGCGGAGCATACTCGACGCAAGGTAACTCATCTGCATAAATGGCATTCCGCACGAAAAAATAAAATAGTATGCCGAGGCGTCGTCGCAAATATCGTCGCCACCGTTGAGCCAATGCGGAAGTGGCTGACTAACAAGCAACGACACAGCGGTAACAATCAATCCATAAAGCAGACAAAACGAAATCGACTGACGGAGAATGTCGCGTGCAGCCTTAGGATTGTCGGCTCCGATACGGTGCGAAACCATTACAGCAAAGCCAGTTACAACCGATTCCACAAGTCCGAAAATAAGCCAAGTGGTAGACGTAACAAGACCCACGGCAGCCGAAGCGTGTGCTCCAAGACTTCCCACCATACTCGTGTCGATATACGACATAAGTATAAACGAAATCTGCGCCATAATAGCCGGCACACTCAACTGCAAAGTCAACTTAATTTGCTGACTTCGAGTAAGTTGTTCGCCCTTGCGGATTGCCTCAAATGCCTTGTCGGATTTAGCCATCGCCTCAGTTAGATTTATTCTGATTGTTAACTATCGACATTGCCGCAGTGTAGGCGGTAGTCCAAGCGGATTGAAGGTTAAACCC
>JAGCVU010000184.1 GCA_017962175.1 Bacteroidales bacterium
ACGCTCCCCGTTTCGGAAGGCAAGGCGGTAAGGGTGGTTGACAAGAGAAAAGTATATGAATAGAATTATTCAATTACTTCAATTATTCAATTACTTCAATTATTGAATTACTATGACAATCAAACAGTTATCAATATTCATCGAGAACAAGGCGGGTACATTGACCAAAGTGCTCGACCTTTTGAGCAAGGTAGGCATTCAGATAATAGCCTCCACCATTGCCGACACGCAGGAATTTGGCATCTACCGTGTGATATGTGCCGAGCCGTCGAAGGCTTACAAGGTACTCCGCACCGCCAATATCAGCGTACAACTCACCGACGTGCTCGCCGTTCAAATCGACGACAAGCCCGGCGCGGCTGCCAACGTCATCGACATTTTCGCCAAGGGCGGAGTGAATGTCGCCTATATGTACAGTTTCCTCCTCAAAGGCAAAGGCATCCTCATCCTCCGCACCCACCCCTCCGACAAGGCTCACGAACTGATGATTCTCAACAAGGTAAGTTTCATCACGGAAGAGGATTTGAAGTAGGAGAGTGTTGACAACAATTAATGAAAAGAATTGAAGTAAATTCAATTCTTTTCATTTTGATATGTTATACTTTAATATGATAGACTATGTTAATATCTGATTTGTCACTTTTTAAAGTGGCTTTCGGCATTGTCCGTGATAATTCTGATTTGATTTACAAAGGTTTCGGGTTCAAACATTTGTCGGACGTTACCAAATATTATTTGCATCCTGATAATCGGTCTAAAAAGGCGCAAACTTCTTTGTGTCAAGCAATTGGCGAGGCTTGTGCTTTGTTTCTTGATTTTGTGAAATCTTATGACCACAACAAATCGGAAGGAGGATTATTTTACAACAAAGATGCTGACGATTATTTGATTAAGTTCCCTATTCCTTTCGATTGGCACGATAACAGTGTGTATGACAAGAATATTTCTTTTTACATAGTTCGTGTCAAAAAACATGACATAACTCTATGTGCTTATGATTCAGAGGGGAACATGATACCAACCGACGCTGATTGCATAGACAAAGGAGATGGAGTTGAAATGCAGACACCAAAATCACAAGAAACCCAACTCCTTGAACTTTACAAAATTTGCTCGTCATTTGTCGTTTTGTTGTCGAAAGATTTTCTTTCTGTAAACGACATAGAAACAGATATTTACGATTTTCTTAACACTCCGAATGCAGAAAAATTCGCTATTCTTTGTGAGGATTTTTATCAAACGCACAAATACGCAAAATACCAAATAAAATATGCTGACCTAAAAGGGCTTAAAACAAATGCATACGTAAAATTTTCAATTGAAAATGAAACGCCGAGAGAGACCAATAATATTTTAATTAAGAAGTTTGCAGACATTGATTTTTCCGTTGCCCAAAAAGAACTGATTCCTAATCTTAGCGAAGAATTTAGATTGGACGGAAAACTTGTAAGCATTTGTAATGCTATTACTTTCGGTGATATTAAATCAATTTTGCTGCATGGTCCGGCGGGAACGGGAAAGACTATTTCGTGCAAATTGATTTGTCAGTCTGTTGGTCTGCCCGTAATGGAAACAGTAAACTGCACCGAAAATCTTGACGAGTTTGTTCTCGGCAAGTACATTCCCGAAAATGGCGAGATTATCTTTAAAGAAAGTTTTGTTACAAAGGCAGTTAGGGACGGAGGAGCGGTTGTTTTTGAAGAAATTAATTTTGCGAAGCCGCAATATTTAGCGTTTTTAAACTCGCTTTTGGATGACAACGGTTTTGTCCGTTTGGACAACGGCGAAATTGTTAGGAGGCACAAAAATTTTCGTTTTTTTGCAACGATGAATGTTGGATATTTCGGCACGAAACAACTTAATCAGGCTCTTTACAACCGTTTCAATGCAATCGTAGAAATCGCCCAATTGTCTGACAAGGCAGTGGAAAGGATGTTGGTTTTCAGAGTTCCCGAGTGCAAACCGCATGTTCAAAAAATTCTGAATGTATATCACAAAATCAAGAAAAAAATTGAGACAGAGGAACTTGATATTGTGATTTCGCCGCGAAACCTCGAAAATTGGGCGCGTTTAGCAAAGTACGAGGGGTATGTCCAAGCCGCCGAAAAAACTATTATTCCCGTTGCTAAGTGCGATAGGCTTTTGGAAAAAAATTTCCGCTCAGTAATTGAAATTTATAAATGGGACTAAAATGCATAACGACAATGTTATAGATAAATTTTATGGTCGCAGAAACCTGAAAGAAGAAGAGTCGTTTTGTAGAACTTTTTCGGAATGCAATGTGGCATTGCAATTCAATCACGATAATTGTCCGCGCACTGATGGAAAAATAATCTACAACGATCCTGAGTTTTTAGAAATATATCAGGATGATTTTGTCCTGAAAAAGACAGAGGATTTTTTGAAAATTTCACAAAAATTGTCATCAAGTCGGTGGAATGCCTTGAAAATGGTAACGCGGGCTTTGTCGATTCATGAGTGTCTGCATCTTTTATATACGGATTTTTCATTGCAAATTTCTGAGGATGTAAAATGCAGATTGTCAAGAAACAAAACATTCGTGATGCATAGCATTTCCAATATTATAGAGGACGCTTTTATCGAGTCATACGGAGTTTCTGTATATCCAAATATTACAGGATATTTACAATTTATCCGTATGGCAACAGCACTTGTACCTCCTTTGCCGGAGGATGAAATTATCAACGAAAAATGCAGGAATATTTATGATTTCTTAAATTATTCCACTGATTTCCTGTTGTTTAGACAATTCAAAATAGTAGAAAATTCCAATCATGAAATTCAATTATATATTGACAAAACTAAACAATTGTTTCTTGACGGCTCAATTCAAATGACATGGAAAAAACGTTATGAATTTGCGCGAAAAATTTTTGACCTAATTATGCCTTTAATTCCTGACGAAAATGTTTGTGCATTAGATTTTACAGGTATTGCTGAGCAGTTAAGGCAAAAGGTTATTTCTAATCGGAAGTATTTGATTAATAATGATTTAAAAGATACCAAAAATACGAAGATAACTCGTCGTCTCTTTACTGATTTGGAAGGTAATAATATTGACGATAAAGAAGACATTTCTACTCAATTGTTGCTCGACTTGCTTGATTTTGAAGAGCAAGAGGAACACCATTCAAAATATGGTGACGCATCTGAAACAGAAACTGTAATAACTGTAATAATAGTCCCTTTAAACTACAAATTACAGAATATTTTTCTGCATCGTAATATCAAAATTATCCAAAAACGAACAACCTCCTTTTTAAATTATAAAACCGATTATGAAGCGGTTTATAATTATAATAAAAGTATTATAAATAGTTATAAATCAAGAATTTTCGATTTGTTGCAAGCCAAAAACACTGTCATCAGCGATCGACAAGTTTTCGGGCATGGTATTTCGTCTAAACATTTCGGGGATCTCAAAAAGCGTTATTGGTACAAAAAAACGCAAGGTGTTGATACTCCGTCGCTTACTGTTTTGTTTCTGATTGATGGCAGTGGTTCGATGGATGGAGAAAAAATTAAAAATTCTCAGACCGCATGTCTGATAATGCACGAAGTGTTGCAGGCAAATGGCATAGAACATTGCTTTGTGGAGCATCGTGCGGGCGGTTCAAAACCTGAAATTGAGGTCAATATCTTGTTTGATTTTAATTCACAACCGTCACAGAAATACAACATTATGTCGCTTAATGCCGGTGGCGACAACCGAGATTCGTTAGCGTTGATGTGGGCGGAAAGGTACCTATCTACGTATACCACCAACGAAGACAAAGTAATTGTAGTTCTGTCTGACGGCATCCCTGCGCACGCTTTTGACAATTATTATCCGCCTGCATCGGTTGAGGATACCGCGTTGACTGTCAGTCGCATTATTCACCATGGTATTAACATTGTTGCCGTTGCTCTCTGCGGTACATATAACGACTTGAAACCCATTTATCCAAATCTCGTTTCTTGTGACAATTTGGACAATCTGCCGGGATTGCTAATGAGGATAATTTCCAAGATGTTGGAATAATTTTTTTTGCAAAAAAATTTTTGATTCGGTTATTGTTTTTTATCTTTGCAAGAAATAAAATTGTTTAATATGCAAAAACAACTCACATTAGCCGTTACCACCATTGGTGATTTGTTGCTTGAAAACACAATTACAAGCAACAAGGAATGTGTTGACCTCAGAATACCTGAGTATCAACGCCCTTACAAGTGGACTGCCAAAAATGCAAACCAACTTCTTGACGACATAATTCAAGCAATGAACGATAAAAAAGAGGTTTATCGAGTTGGAACGCTGATTTTACATAGGGATAACGGCATTTATAACATTGTGGACGGTCAGCAACGGACTATAACTTTTGCGTTGCTACTTAATGTATTGGGAGAAGATGATATTGATTTTCTTGATAACAAATTATTTAATAATCAATACAATATCCACAACATAAAAAACAATTTTAGAACGTATAAACGACGGTTGTCCGTTGCTGATGCTAATGGAGCATTGAAAGAATTTGTAAAAAATAAGTGTGAACTCATTGTTGTTATAACAGATAATCTTTCCGAAGCGTTTCAGTTTTTTGATTCACAAAATGCACGCGGTAAGGCACTTTATCCTCACGATTTGTTGAAGGCTTATCACCTGCGCGAGATGCGTAACATAACTGTTGAAGAAACGGAAAAGATGGTTAAGATTTGGGAGGACACAGACCAAAAGAAACTGTCAAGATTGTTTTCTGAATATCTTTACCGCATCAAAGAATGGGCGATAAGTAACCGTCCCGACCAACTAAATGAGAAAAACATTGACATTTTCAAGGGCATTACAGCAAAAGATAACCAACCTTATGCGCAATATTATAAAGGTGCATTTGCATACGCCGATGGTTTGAATCATTCGTCGCAGCCTTTTGTGACTGGCAGCAAAATGGTCAAGCCTTTTCAGATAAACGCGCCTGTTATTGCCGGAAAACCGTTCTTTGAATATGCCAAGCACTATTTTGATTTGCTTACAGACATTCAGGACAATGACAAATATCGTGGTTATTTTATCAATGGAAACGAAATTGTAAAAACTTTGGACACGTTTTACAATCGAAGAATCGGCGACAGAATCACACGAATGTTGTTTGATTCGGCAGTGTTGCTTTATGTTGATAGATTCTGTCCGATAATCCCGTTGCGTGAAGATTTAGACATTTTCGATAAGTTTACTTCATTCGCATTTATTTGGGCATATTCGATGCGAGCACAATATCAAAATGTAAGTTGGCTCGTGGCTCAGAATTATGTGGATGGAAAAAGCGACGTGAAAAACAGTCTGAATATTTACAAAACAATAGTCGAAATGGATTCGCCTAACAGGTTGATTTCCAAATTGTCTGATTGTCTTATGCCGTTAATAACTGTCAATATAAAAGACGGGAAGGACAGTATAAATGATTGCGATAAAGAAGAAGATGGAGTATTTGTAAATTATCTTCACTATTTTGTAACTTTAAATTTTTTGGAGGACTAATAATGGCAGAAGAAATCAATCTACACGAAGTATCTATTAGTAAACTCTTCATTACGGGAGAAGATTGTACATATCAAATTCCTGTATATCAGAGAAACTATGCTTGGGAAAAAGACGAAATTGAAACGCTTGTTCAAGACGTTTTCGATACTTATAAAAAAGACAAACAATGTGTTTATTATATAGGTACATTAGTTTCGTATCGCAGGGATGACGGGATTTATGAAATAATTGATGGTCAACAGCGTTTGACCACCATCTATTTGATTTTGGCAGTTTTGGGCAAACATATAAAGAATCGTCTCGCATATCGCGCCCGCAAGAAATCAGACAAAACATTGGAAAACCTAAATAGCCTTACGACTCTCGAAGAAAAAGATAAGGGAATTGAAAACGGCTATAAATTTGCACAATTGGCATTGGAGGACAAAAAAGATGATGAATTCATTATTTTTTTCCTCAATAATGTGCACATTATCCACTACATTGTACCACGTGATATTGATTTGAATCACTATTTTGAGGTGATGAATTCTCGCGGCGAACAACTTGAAAAACACGAAATTGTAAAGGCTCGTCTTATGCAGAAATTAACCAAAGATGAATGCATAATATTCAACAAAATTTGGCAAGCGTGTTCGCAAATGTCGGTTTATGTTCAGGATTGCTTGGTTTTTGATGCTAAAAATGTTTTTGGAGAGAATTATAATGCTTTTAAACCGACTGATTTTGAGTGGTTTACTAAATTTGATTGCAATGATTATACAGAAAAAAAGACAATAAAACAGATTTTGAAGGCTGAAAATGTTGAAATCCCAAAAGAGCAGGATCAAAAGGAGAGTTTTCAACCGATAATTGATTTCCCGAATTTCTTGCTTATTGTCTTGAAAATCACAAGAATGGGGGAACCAAGTTTTGCTCCTGTTGATTTTATTCTTGACGACAAAGAACTTATTAACGAATTTGAAAATGCACATCTGAATCGTGAAGGGGTTAAAGCCTTTGCTTACAGTTTGTTAAAGGCAAAGTTTTACCTTGACAATTATATTGTACACCATTCCAATGAGGAAGATTCTTTGTCGAATCCTTGGCAACTTCAAACATATACAAAGGGTGAGAAAAAAGGTCAAAGGTATCTTAAAAATCTTTCAGACGACAGTAATATTCAAGTCAAACTTGTTCATCTACTTTCGATGTTTGAAGTGTCATTCACTGCACGTCAAAGGAAAAACTATCTGTTTTACATTTTGGATTACTTGCTGAACAACAAGTCTAATTTGGATTCATACGTTGATTTTGTTGAAGATCTTTCCGATAGATATATGTATTATATTTATCTTGACAAAAACAACCTTAACGAGATCAATACACCGAAGCCGAATAGTTTTGACAGTGAAATTCTTGACGGCAATATGTTTAATAACAGCGACTTCCCTGAGAGGGGACAAGAAGATTTTGATTTGATATATGGTGACGGGACTCAAAAGTCTGCGGGAATTCCGTTGTATGTTTTCAATTATTTGGATTACATCATATGGAAACAGTATGCACCGCTTCGCGGAAAAAAATTGAAAGAAACAAGTGTTGAACGCAAAAGTCTTTTTGAGAAGTTAGATTGTAGCGATTTCGGACTAAAAGTTTTTGAGGATTTTTATTTTTCACGTACTCGCCGCAGTCTTGAACATTATTATCCTCAGGCAACAGCCGACGGCAAAGACGGTCATTTGGATGAAAACCAAATTAACTGTTTCGGTAATTTCGCTATGATTTCCGCTTCTGCAAACAGTATGGGTTCCAATTGGGACCCTCAGACAAAAATAGACCATTACCTAAAAGATGCATCAGGTAAAATCAATAAAATAGGTGTTTCATCACTCAAATTTATGATAATGATGCAGATGTGCAAAGACCACGGCAAATGGGATTTTGAGGAAATCAAACAGCATCAAGAAAAGATGGTGGAGATGTTGTTGTTTGAATAA
>JAGCVU010000185.1 GCA_017962175.1 Bacteroidales bacterium
AATATATTCCAACGTTTCGGGAATGTTGCATTTAAGTAGTTTTTTACATTCGGCAAACGCCTCACGCTCAATTCGTTTCAAGGTCGGGGGAAGAACTATGTTCTGCAACGTCAGGCAACCCGAAAAAGCCTGTTCACGAATTTCTGTGAGGCCGTCGGGACAGAGCACGGTTTTCAATTGTTCCTTGCCAAAAAAGCAACGTTCGCCGATGATTTCCACGCCTTTGGGAATGCGGATTTGCTCCTCGTTGCCCATATATTTCACCAAAATTTTGCCGCTGATATAAAAATCGCTCAACACCTGATCGCGGATAGTGCCTGCGAGGGTGTTCTGAGGATCGTCTTCGAGAAGAAAAGTCTCGCCGGAGATATGCACTTTTTTGAGGTTGTTGCAGCCACGGAACGCCTGCGGATCCAACGCCACGTCGTCGCTCTGAAACGAAATTTCTTCAAGGCTGAGGCAGTTGAGAAACGCGTTCGCCTTGATTTTCTTCACGGTTTTGGGCAGCGAGATGCTCACGATGCCTTTTTTGTCGTAGAAACAACGCTTGGCTATGGTGACGATTCCCTCGGGCAGAAGTACGGATTTGAGGTTGATGTTAAACGCCTTTAACACGCCGCCGTCTTCGATGGTGATGAGATGATAGACGCTTTTGGCGATGGAGCGTATAACTTGCGGAAAATCAGAGTGCGAGTCCATCGCCTCCACAAGGTTTTTCACCTCGTAGCACTCGCCCGAAAGCCATATCCGCGAAAGCCTTATGCAGCCCTCGAACACTTCTTGCGAAAAGTTTGAGTCATCAACATTGCGGTTCAACGCCACCTCCTCCAACATCAGATTGTGCGAAAAAACCGCCTTTGAAAGGTGCTCAGGACCTTCCATCACCACTTTTTTGAGGTTGTCGCAATAGAGGAACGCAAACGCGCCAATCTTGGTCATCGACTTTGGAAAGACCAACTCCTCGATGGCGTGGCAGCGGTTGAAGGCATAGTCGCCCACCTCCTCCAAACCGTCGGGAAACTGAATGTCGTGCAGTTGCCGGCAGCCCTTGAACGCCGCCGCGCCGATGGTCTTCAACGTTGACGGCAGAACAACCTTGCGCAGACTCGCATTGCCCTTCAACGCGCCCTCCGCAATAGTGTGCACGCCCTCAGGAATGGTGATTTCGGCATCGTAGGTTTGGCAAAGGGTAAGGATGCCGGAGGAGATGGTGATGGTGGTGTTCATTTCGCATTTGATTTTTCGGGGTGTAAAGATAGGGAAAAATGGCGTCCTATGCAAAAATATATTTGCACAAATACGAAAATATAACTATTTTTGCGGAAAAATAATAACGCTGTACGATTATGGGCAAACTGATGTTTCTGATGTACTTTATTCTCTCCGTGTTTCCCGCTGATGCGACGGAAAATATGAGGCATATCCACATAGTACGCAGAGGCAGCAAAAAATCGCACCGTGGCGATACTGTGGCAAAAATATGGATTGAGGGAAACGGTCAGAAAAAGATTGAGATTGCGTGGTCGGAACTCAACGCTGACGAAGAAGCCGAAATTCTAAAAGCCATCGACGAGCATTGGGACGAGTTAAACAGTCTTATCGACGATGTGTTTGCAGGGAAGAAAATTAAAATTAAACGTATAAAATAACAGGAGGATTTTGATATGTGCAAATATAAGGACACAAATTTAGGCATCAAAAAACTTGATTTCAATGTCAAGCGAGGTGCTATGGCTGCATTTCTGACTGATGGACGTGAAATAATCGTTCCTGTTTCGATGTTTCCCGACATCAAGAACCTTACGCGCAAACAGCGTGAAGAATGGATGATTATGGACGACCAATACTTTTCATTCGAGGCTCTGAGCCGTATTTTTTCGGTGAAGGATTTGCTGAAAATATAATATTAACAACAAACAAATATGATAACAATACAAGATTTATACGACATAATTGGCAAAAAAATATCTAATGAAATGAGCAAACAAATCATTAGAAACAATATGCCGTCACATATTGCAGAACAGATGTGCAACGCAGTTGATGCTAACGAAAAAGCCGAACATTTTCAACGTTTTATGCGTGAATGGATGGAATATCAACAAAAACAGCAAATGATTGTACAAGCATTTTTGCGGCGTGCTATGGCTTATGGGCTTAGTATCTGTATTGTTGGTTGTCATACAGGGATGTAAACATCTCATAAATCGAATCTATTTTTATGGGAATAGGAGTTATCAAATTAGATTCAGGGTCTTCCAAATTAGAATCTTTGTTTTCTTCTTCTGCGCTGAGAATTGCTTCTTTTTCAGAAATATAGTCGCTGAGTTCTGAGTATAGATTGGGAATATAATCATTTAGATAATCAATTTCCACAACTATACTTTTTAACTCATCAGTATTATCAACAAAATCAATTTCATTCATCAATTGATTTGTTATTGAGCAACGAAACGAATACTCTTCAAATAATGAAGATAATCCAATGAATAGTATAGTTTCAGCAAAGTCAACCCATAATTGGAAAGTCAAATGCTCGTGCATAGCAATATAAGTAAGAATCTGTTTAGGGTTGAAGGAAACGTTTTTCCAATGAGTTTTTCTCATTAATTCTAATCTGAGCGATAGGTGTATATTCGTATCATACAATTCGTTGTAATCATAGTATTTTTCGATAAAGTCTCTATGTTTTGAATTAAATAATTTAGGAAAACTATTTATGAACTTTACACAAAATTTTGTAACAGTTCTTTTTATTATCGATGGATAATCACCTAATCTTATTCTTTGAATAATATCTTGACTAGCGACATTATAAATAAGAGGCTCTTTATCTTCGGAAATTATTATTTCACTTTCTGACGATTTAATACGTTTTTTGCTATCAGTATATAAAGAAGTAAGTTGTTCTGGATAAAAAACAGACTTTAATAAAAAAAATAATGTTTCTTGATTATCACGAATAACAGAAACACAAAAATCCATTATAGATGGATTAAACAATTTAATTAAATGAAAAGTATTAGAGTGACTTAAATGGATTTCATCTTTAATAAAACAATCTTGAAGAATTTTAACAGTTTTCTTCCATAAAATATCATCATAAACTATGTGTAAATCATCAAATGTGGTTTTACAAAAGTGTTTGCACGCAATCTGCCATTCTTGGTAGTGGGCAAGACCACCGAATGTTGTTAATACCAAAAGTGTATATCGAGCAAACGGATTCAAATTTTCAAAAGCCTTTTCCCAAACGGAAAGAGGTTTATCAAAAAAAACAATTACTGTTGTCATAAAATTTTCAGGGCTTATGTCATTCCATATTTTTTGATTGATAAAAGCCTCAATGACTCGTGGATTAAAATTGGGATGTTTGATTATTTGTTCATAGTTTTTATCCTCAATTAAAACATCAATATATGCACTTGGCATATTTGCTTCTGCCAAATGATTGTATAGGATTTTTGCGCGTACTAATTCTGTGTAATTTGAAAGGTCAATAGTACATTTTGCAATGTCTATCTTGTTCAAATCAAGTTTCTCGTAATAATTATTTGCATCCGAAAGTATATACTCTCGCGTTGTCATTATAAACAATGAATTTGGAGATTTCTGTATTCTATTTATGAATGTAATTAATTTGTTTTCAAAACTTGTGCTTTGCTTTTGAATATCAAAAAAATTAGAACCTAAAAAGTCGTCGAAAAAGAATACTTGCTTTTTATTTTTTTCATAGACTTTACTTGCGTTATCCAAATCATCGACAACATAAATGAATTCTTCATATCCGTGAGCCAAATAATTATATACTAACATTCTTGCAAGGGTAGTTTTCCCTATGCCTGGAATGCCTGATATAATTACATATCGGTTTTCAGTGAGTATTTTTTCCGCTTGATAAAAACTATCGTTTGTAACGTACTTGGCAATTTCTGATTTTATTTCATCTAATTCAAACTCAGACCAATTGATAACGTTTTTATGAACAATAGTTTCCAATACATTTGAACTACCTAACCAAAGTTTATAATATTGCTTTTCAATTTCGTGATGTTGACCAAGCAAATTGTTCAAATCGGATTGACCGAGAATATCCTTAGCGGTGTCTTTTATGTAAGGAGAAAACAATTCTTTTATTTCGTCTTTATTTTTGGCAGTTAAATCAACAGATGTAGATAAAATGTATCTGTCAGGGTTGATTTTTTTTACTTTGTCAACCTCCTTTTTAAGAGTATTTTTTAGTTCATTCCAATCTTTGTAGCGTTTACATTGAACTATACATTTTTTTGTAGAATCGTATGCAAAACGAAGGTCTATTCCCCCATCACGCCCTTCTGCGAAACTTTCTATACGCAAATGTTCGGACGCTTGAAGCAAATCTCGTGTAAAACATTCAAACTCGTTTGAATGTAGTATTTTAAAATCGTAATTCAGCATAATAATTATTATCTGTTATTTTGATGTAGATTCATTCCACATCTTTTACTCTGCAAATATGGAAAATATTTCATAAACTTCCCCAAAAAATCACACATCTATAATATACAGTGCCTTATTATTTTCAAAATAGAATCACTGCCACACCGCCTCACTCTCCCACCCTTTTGGGAATCCCATTGCAGCGGTATCGATATTTGGAAATTCAGACAGAAGGTGTAAAAGTTTGCCGCGCATATCGTTTTGTGGGGAGATGATGTTGAGGAAGTATTTGATGATTGATAAGTCAAAATAAATCTTCAAAACATCAGTGGGCAACGTTAACCACGGATACTGAATATTGTTAGGAAGTGTCGGACGGATGGAGTTCTGTTTATTCCAAACTCGGCGATGATGGCAACAGGCATTGCGTGTTAGCGTAATGATTGTCATCCAAGATTGGAAAGGCACAATTTGTAATCCGAATTTTTGAGCAATCTTTTTCTTTAATTTTTTGTCTTTAAGATTGTTATAAATGTTAGTCATTATTCCCAATGGCAATATTTCGGCAAGCATCCACGCCGGGGGGTAATTGTCGGAATACGTGTTTTGGAAATGTGTAATGAAATCTTCGCTTGAATGTTGTAACTCTGCGTCAATTTTGGCTAATGTATTGGTAAATCTTGCTGAATTTGCGAAATTTGAATGGTCGGTCATCCAAAACGGATTATTAGTACCTTCGCAGACAATTGTGGTTATCGTGTTTCGTATGGCAACCTCAATTATTTCTATCTCGTTGAAAATAAACAATCTAAGTTTCTTGTCAAATCGATAGAGCATCATTACCTGCTCAAATGTAGAACCTTGTTTAAATAGATGTTGTTTCTTAGGCATCTGCAACAACGGATACATATATGCAGACAACCGATAATACCCGATTGTCTCAATATACCTTTCGGCCTTAGCAATATCACTGATAATCAGACCTCTTGATCGCAATAATTTGACAAGGTCGTGTGAATTTTTATATGGTTTGCGAAATGGAACTTTGTTTGGCATAACACATATATAAAAAAAAACGACCCGCAAAACATTTGAGCATCGTTGAGAGGCTTGGCGGGTTCTGGCAATGCAAATGTAGAAACATTTTTTATTTCTACAAAAGACATTTGGGAGAAATTAACATAATTTAACATTTTTCAGAGTGTGGTCTAGCCACACTCCTCCCCAAATATCTTTTCCAATATCCCCCTCACCTGCGCCACGCTTCCCGCCTTGTAAAGTTCTTGTTTATACCGCTTCGTCCCCGGGAGTTTTTTCATAAAGTAGGACGAAAGTTTTTTGATGTAAGTGAGCACAAAGAGTTCGTCGAAACATTCGGAGGCGATGTCTAATTGTTGCATCACCAATGATAATTTGGTGTCGGTGGTGGGGCGGTTGGTGAGTTCGGCAAAGAGCAGCGGACGTTCAAAGCCAAAACGGGCAAGCATAACGCCGTCGGCACCGGTCTGCTGCATCGCATATTCAGCCTTCTCTTTGGAATCTATTCCGCCGTTGGCAATGACGGGAATCTTGACGGCGTCCTTGGCCAATTTGATGTATTCGTAGAGAGGTTCGCCCTCGTACATCATATCGCGGGTGCGTCCGTGAACCGTTATCATATCCGCGCCTGAGGATTCGCACATCCGCGCAAACTCCTCAATCACAATCTTTTCGCGGTTGAAACCGATGCGGCATTTAACAGAAACAACTTTTCCGCTGCGTTTGCAAGCCTCGATGATTTTCGACGCTTTGGGCAAATCTTCCATCAGGGCAACGCCTTCGCCCGCTTTAACCACCTGAGGCACAGGACATCCCATATTTATGTCGATGATTTGAAACGGTGCCAAAAGGTCGCTTTTTGCAGCGCGTTCAAACACCGTCGGGATTGAACCCAACAACTGCACGCACTTCAACTTTTCGCGGCTGTCGGTGTAGAGGAGTTTTGTGGTGGCTTGGTTGTTGTACTTCAAGGCGTCGGCGCTCACCATTTCGGTATAGGCACTCCCCGCCCCGAGCCGTTCGACCATCAGCCTGAACGGAAAACAAGTGTATCCTGCAAGCGGCGCCATCAAAACATTTGACTGTAAGCGTATTCCGCCGATTGTTATCTCTGAGCCTAAGGGTTTTGTCATTGATATAAATGGTTAATAATTTTCGGGGTAAAGGTAGTAAAAATATGTGGATTTAGATAAAAGTTTTATTCAACATTTTCTCTCCTTACTGGGCGAATTGTTAATCCCCAAGAACGATATGTTGTACAATGATAATCGATTTTTTCGGAGTCAAAATAAATTGAAAAGGCGTCATCAGGTTCTTTTGTATTTAGTGATGATGACCAATAGCATCCTTCGGCAGGAACATACAAATATCCAAAACCACTTCTGTAACCCGCCTTAGGTAGGAAAATAGATTGTCCGTTTACTCCTGTTACCTCGTAACCATCCCACTCACCCCTCCAAACGTGCTTCCAAGTGCATTGTTCGGCAAGTTCGCGCCATTGTTCTATGGTAGGCGTACACCAATCATTGCCCCAAAGTATTGAGGCTGCATCATCAATACGTTCGAGTGTTGAAAGGGTGTCGGTATAGCCTTCATTGCCATATTCCGACAAAGAGCAATATTTTGTTATCTTGTGTCTATCACCATCTTTATAATATTTATAAATATGATTAAAACTCATCATACCACCATAGACTTTTGATCTCTTTTGGTGCTTCTTTTGAGGTTGGAGAGGGTCTTGATAATAGACGGAATATGGTATTGGCAAGGTGGCTCCCCAAGAGAAATATACACACTCTCCTTCGTATTTTTCATCCCCTATATTGCGAGTTGCCCACAATGTACCGGAAGGGAGTCCAAGGTCAACGTATTCGTGTTGAGGTTGGGCATTTACTAATCTAATTGTCAATAATAGAAGCAAAACAAGGAATAATCGATGCATAGAGTAGTTATAATTATTGGTTTGACACGAAAAAATGTTACTCCATACCCATCAACCTCTCTTCCAACGCCTTGCAAAGTTTCATTTCAAAGCCGTTTTTGCGGGCTTCTTCGATGGGGCGGGTGTAGAGGTAATAGATTTCCATAGGGCGGTGATGGTCGTAGTCGAGTTTCATACTGGGGTAATAGGGCACCATGGCTTGGGTCATTTCAATCATTTTGTCGGCAAATGTGTAGTCGATATTGCTTACTCCGCAAGCATTGGCGGCATCTATCACTTCGCGCATTTGGTTGTAAATCAATTGAGGACAGCGAGACAGAAGTTGCTGAGTGTTGGCATTTTCCACCACCGACATTCCGTTGAAAGGCATATTCCAAACGGCTTTTTTCCATCGCGCCTCGTAATACTCAACCTCGTGAGCGTCAACGCCTGCATTTTTAAAATCGTTGATAAGTTGCTCCACTTTGCCCGAATCTTTGCAGTTAAAATTGCCGATGTTGATGCTGCCGTAGCATTGATGGTTGATAACTCCCGATTCGGTTTTAGACGAACAGATAAAGGCAAGTCCCGCAGCCACAGATATTTCGGGAAACTTTTCTGCCATATCGGGTTCGAGACCAATGCCGTTTTGAATCAAAAGCACAAGGGTGTCGGGTTTCAACAATGGCGGTATCAATTGGTAGAGCAATTGTTGGTTAACCGATTTGAGCGCCACAATCACCACATCAGATTTGGGCATTTGGGCTGTGCTGCTATACACATTTATATTTTTTAGGTGAAAATCGCCGTCGCAAGATTTTACATAAAGTCCGTTTTTGCAGACATAATCATAATCGGAATGCATAAGGAAATGCACGTCGCACCCAGCCTTGGCAAGTTTGCAGCCGTAATAGCCGCCCACTGCACCCGTGCCTATAATAGAGTATTTCATTGTCAAGTATTATTTATTTAATGGTGCAAAGGTAAATAAATTAGGCTAAGTAATAAAAAATTCATTTGCATAATTCGTCAATAGTGCTTATCTTTGTAATCAAATACTATAATTATGCATTGGCTAATATTCAACCCAAAAAACGAGATACTTTTAACCTCAAACGGCGATATTCCGAGTGGCGATAATGCCCCTGTGGATGCCGCACAAAACCATATTTTTGATCTTGCTAACAACTGCAAGGCTTTTTACTACAACAATTCCGCTCCACAAGGTTACACCTTTGAATGGCTCCGAAAGGCTTACCACAAACTGCCTAACAATTTGCGCGAAACCGCTTTTAAGGCTTCGGAATTGGTTTATTTTGACTCATACTTAAATTTTTGTCCCAAATGCGGCGGCAAAATGGAATACTCCTCTCCTATCAGCAAAAAATGCGTATCGTGCGGCAACGAAATTTGGCCGAGGATTAATCCTGCAATTATAGTGCTGATTTACAGAGGCAAAGACGAGATTCTCCTCTCCCACGCCCTCAATTTCCACGGCACTTTTTACGGACTTACAGCCGGATTTTTAGAGACCGGCGAAAGTCTTGAACAATGTGTGGTGCGCGAGGTAATGGAAGAAACATCGCTAAAAATCAAGAATATACGTTATTTTGCATCGCAACCGTGGCCCTATCCAAGCCAAGAGATGTTCGGATTTTTTGCCGAATACGAAAGCGGCGAAATTCACATTCAGGAAGAAGAACTGAGCGACTGCCGATGGTTTACCCGCGATGCCCTTCCCGAAATTCCGCCCCACCCCTCAATGGCAAGGAAACTTATCGATTATTGGCTCGACCATAGAGATGAGTTTTAAGATATTACAGCATTTTATTAATTTCAAATCACTAATACTTAACAACATGAAAATTTTAAAATTATTAGTAGCCACAGCAATCGCCCTTTTTGTTGGCAATGCGGCAAATGCACAAGGCATCAGATTTGATGCTCAAGTAGGTTGGTCGGCTCCTCAGGGCGATCATTTTAAAGACGCAGCAAAAGGCGGCTTATGTTATTCGCTCGACTTGATGTACGTTCCAAGTTTTCTTGACGGACAACTCTCGTTTGGTATCGCAAAAGACGGAAACATCCTTTTCGGAGTTAAGAAAGGCGATGAAAACTTATCAATGGAATGTAGTGCGTCAAAACTTGGATTAGTAGGTGCTAAAGTTCGTTTCGACCTCAAAGCCCCTGTTGTGAAACCTTACGCAGCAATAACATTAGGTGCTGGACGTTTAAAACTCGGTGAAGTGAAAACCAAATCGATAGGCAATTCATCGGTTAATAACAATAATAATAATGATTTTGATTTTGAATACAACACAGCAACTGCCTTTGCAGTAAAACCTGAAATTGGCGTTGCATTGGGATGGTTTACCTTTGGTATTGGATGGATGCTTCCCGCTAATTATGAAGTATCTAACCTTGGCGAGTATATACTCACCGGCAACAAAGACGCTAAACAAAAAATCAACGCCGGCACCACACAATTCAACATCGGCGTGGCATTCAAATTTGGTGACTAATACACTTTATATATTATAGAAAAAATTAGGGGCGTTACGTATGTGCGCCCCCTTTTTTTTACAAAAAAAGTTTCTAACTTTGCGCCGTTAAAAAAACGCATACTATGAAATACGGTTTTGATAACGACAAGTATCTGAAAATACAGTCGGCACACATTAAGGAACGGATTAAGAAATTCGGCGACAAACTTTACTTGGAGTTTGGAGGAAAACTTTTCGACGATTATCACGCATCGCGCGTACTGCCCGGTTTTGAACCCGACAGCAAGTTAAAAATGCTTATGAAGGTGGCTAACGACGTGGAAATCATCATTGTAATAAGCGCGGTAGACATCGAAAAAAACAAAGTGCGCGGCGACATTGGCATCACTTACGACAACGACGTGCTCCGCCTCCGCGACGAATTTCAAAAACGCGGACTGTTTGTAGGCTCGGTGGTAATCACTCACTACAAAGGTCAAGACAGCGCAAAGGCATTCCGCAACCGTCTTAAACGCTTGAATATCAAAACGTATTATCATTACACCATTGAAGGCTATCCCACCAATGTGGCGTTAATCGACAGCGACGAAGGTTTCGGCAAAAACGATTATGTAGAAACCACCCGTCCGCTTGTGGTGGTAACAGCACCCGGACCCGGAAGCGGCAAAATGGCAGTGTGCCTGAGTCAGTTGTATCAAGAAAACAAAAAAGGCATCAAGGCAGGATACGCCAAATTTGAGACCTTCCCAATTTGGAATCTCCCATTGAAACACCCCGTAAATATGGCTTACGAGGCTGCCACAGCCGACCTCAACGACGTGAACATGATTGACCCGTTTCATCTTGAGGCTTATGGCGAAACCACAGTAAACTACAACCGCGACATTGAAATTTTCCCCGTGCTAAATGCCATATTTGAAGGTATTTATGGCGAAAATCCCTACAAATCGCCTACCGATATGGGCGTAAATATGGCTGGCAACTGCATTATCAACGATGATGTTTGCTGCGAGGCTTCAAAACAAGAAATCATAAGACGCTATTACTCAACGCTCAACAGTTTTGCCGATGCCAAATGCGACGAAAGCGAGGTAAACAAGCAAAAACTCCTAATGCAGCAAGCCAAAATTTCTACCGCCGACCGCAAAGTTACCGTTGCAGCCAAAGAACGTTACGAAAAATCAAAAGTGCCATCTGCCGCTATCGAATTAGAAGACGGAACTATCATAACATCAGAAACTTCGGCACTTCTTGGCACAAGTGCAGCGTTGATTCTTAACGCCACCAAACATCTTGCAGGCATCAACCACAGCATTAAACTTATTCCTGCCGAAATGATAGAACCCATTCAGAATATGAAAGTTAACTATCTTCACGGCAACAATCCACGTCTCCACACCGACGAGGTGCTTGTGGCGCTTGCAACCCTCAGTCTCAAAGACGAAAACTGCCGCCGTGCACTCGAACAATTGCCCAAACTCAAAGGTTGTCAAGTACATACCACTGTAATGCTGAGCGAGGTAGACCGCAAAATATTCAAAAAACTTGGTGTAGACCTCACCTGCGACCCCGTTAAGAAATAAACCAAAAATAAAATAAAGAGAGAACAACCGTCCCGCAGTTTTTTTTGTAGGGCGGTTTTTTTTAACGTAAAATTAATGCAATAGGGCATTACTTTTGTACTATAAAAGCGTACAACAATTTTAAGAAACAATTACGCGAATGAATATTAGAAATCACTCCCTTAAAACGCAGACAATCCTCTGCATATTATTGATAATCTTGCCGTTGCTCTTAGTGCTCGGTGTAACGTTTATACGCACGGTTATTATCAACCATCAGGCCGAAGATCTTAGGCTGATTCACCTTAAAGAGTTAAAACTAAGCGAAGAAGTTGACGAACTATCAAACGATGCTACTGTCGGACTTGAATTTTACATAATGGTGGGTCGAGAAACCAACCGCAACGAGGACATCAGCAACTTTGAAACCGCCATAAAAAAATGCGACTCGCTCAAAACCCTTTACAGCGGAAACATACACAGAGCGGAAATCAACTCCACCCTCGACAAAATGAAAGACGACCTTGGCAAAATGATAACTATCTACAACCAAGGTTACGAAGCCAACGAAAAAAGACTTCAACAAGCAAAACAGTTGGACATTTTGTTTGGGCAGTTGGCTATGAATATGGAGCGCATTCCTTCGATGCAAACCGACGCAAAAGTGGGCGTTACAGTGGCTCAAATACTCCGCATGATGGGTATGTCGATAAAAGAATCGCCAAACCGAATGATTGAGAATGTTGCAATTGTTGAGCAGGCTAATGAGATGTTGCAGTCAATCAGATCGTCGATACCTTCATCACAATACTCTGAGATTACGTCACTTATGAACCAATTTAGCAGTCTTGCCAAAACATACGTGAGCAACAACAACAACGCTTACACCCTGTTTCACCAAATCAACGACCTTTCGTACGAAATTTACGACAACAGCGTAATACTCCAAGAGGCAGCCCGCACATCGGTTTGGGAAACCACCGATTCTATTAGCGGAAGGCTTTCGTCTACAAGGCTTATGGTTATCCTCGGCATAATAATTGCCGCCGCGCTTATTATCGCTATTACTATGATGGTAATCAACAAGTTGATAAACCCCATCACCAAAAGTATCGACACCGTTACCAAACTTTCTGACGGCAACCTCAACGTCAAAATGGAACAGTCATCGTCCGACAACGAAATCGGACGTTTCAACAATGCAGTTGTAAAACTCACCGAAAGTCTGCGCAACATCGTTACATCGATACTTGCCACCGCCGACGAAATGACTCAATACAGCAAGGAGATGAACCGTGCAAGTATCGAAATGACCGAAAACGCTAATAATCAAGCATCTTCGTCGGAAGAAATTTCATCATCGGTAGAAGAAATTGCCGCAAGCATACAGCAGAGCAGCGACAACGCCCGTCAAACCGAGCAGATTGCCAACAGCAATAGCAAAACCATTCAAAAATGCTCCGAGGCTGCACAGCAAACTGTTAAACTTATGAACGAGATTGCCGCCAAGATTTCATTTATCGACGAAATTGCATTTCAAACCAACATTCTTGCCCTCAATGCCGCAGTTGAAGCTGCCCGCGCAGGCGAACACGGAAAAGGATTTGCCGTGGTTGCTGGTGAAGTTCGTAAACTTGCCGAAAACTGCGCCCGCGCCGCCAAAGAAATTGATGCGGTAAGTTCTGAAGGTAAGGCATTTGCAAAACAAACCGGCGAAGCATTCTCACTTGTATTGCCCGAAATTCAAAAAACAGCAATCCTCGTTCAAGAAATTGCATCATCGTGTAGCGAGCAAGCCGCCAACAGCAACCACATCAACCTTGGCGTTCAAAACTTCAACACCAGCACCCAGCACGTGGCATCGCTCTCCGAAGAGGTGGCCACCAACTGCGAAAGTCTCGCCAAAATGTCGGAAGATTTGCTCAATATGATTCGATTCTTTAAGGTGGATAAGTAATTATAGCTATTTTTGCAAAAAAAAACGAATATGAACTTTTCACCCAAAATAGCCGTAATTGGTTTGGGATATGTTGGATTGCCATTGGCACGACTTTTTTCAACCAAATATCCCACAATAGGTTTCGACCTAAACGCCGAACGAGTAAACGCACTTAACGCCGGACACGATGCCACACTTGAAGTTTCCGACGAACTTTTGCAATCAGCTATTGCACAAGGTTTTAAATGCTCATCAAACATCAACGACATAAAAGACTGCAACTTTTACGTTGTAGCAGTGCCCACTCCTGTTGACGTCAACAACCGTCCTGACCTTGCACCGCTTGTAGGAGCAAGCAAAACCGTGGGACAGGTAATCTCAAAAGGCGACATAGTGGTTTATGAATCAACCGTTTATCCGGGCGTTACCGAAGAGGAATGTCTGCCTGTGGTAGAGCAAGTTTCGGGATTGAAATTCAACACCGACTTCTATGCAGGATATTCGCCCGAACGCATCAACCCCGGCGACAAACTCCACACCGTAGAAAAAATCAAAAAAGTAACATCTGGTTCTACTCCCGAAGTTGCTGATATTGTTGACAATATATATAATTCGGTGCTTATCAACGGCACACACAAAGCACCAAGCATCAAAGTTGCCGAAGCGTCTAAAATTATAGAAAACTCGCAACGCGATGTCAACATTGCCTTTATGAACGAGTTAGCCAAAATATTCAACGCCATGGGTATCGATACCAACGACGTTATTGAGGCAGCTTCGTCGAAATGGAATTTTATAAAACTGAAACCCGGTCTTGTAGGCGGACACTGCATAAGCGTTGACCCATACTACCTTATACAAAAAGCACAGGTTTACGGCGTATTGCCACGCATAATGTCGGCAGCCAGAAGACTCAACGACGGCATGGGCGATTACGTTGCTAATCAGGTAATTAAACTGATGAACAAAAAAGGTGTTTTGGTAAAAGACTCAAAAATATTGGTTCTTGGATTCACATTCAAAGAAAACTGTCCCGACATTCGCAACACCAAGGTAATCGACATAATATCAACGCTTAAAGAATACACCAACGATATCACAGTATTTGATCCGTGGGCAAATCCCCAAAAAGCCGAAAAAGAATATGGAGTAAAACTCACCGACAAAACGTTGCAAGATTTTAATAATCAATTTGATACAGTAATTCTTGCCGTATCGCACAACCAATTTACCGAAATCAATCCCCGCACCTATTTGCGCATATCCAACGGCGTGGTATACGATGTAAAAGGATTTTTTGACAGAACATTAATTGACGGAAGATTGTAATAAATACTTGAACTACCGAGTAATTAGGTATTTTTGAAGTTTTATATAATTGATTAACTGTCGAATTAAAGAACAATCATAAGTCCGCTTGAATGAGCTAATTATTTCGGAACAACTTTCTTGTGGAGGGCAAAAAACTTGTTCTATAGGTTTATCACATAATGCGGTAACATATCGCGATGTAGATTTTACATTAGTGCCACTACCGTCGGCTCCATTATTTTCAATGTATGATTTTGTAGGATAAATTGTAGGCATAGATGCTTTAAACGCAGAATAACAAAATCTTATCGACCACGAATTAATTTCACCACATTGCTGTTTCAGCAGCATTGGCCACAAATCTGAGCCGGCTTTATTAAATGCACGTCGCTGATTTTTATCAGAAATAAACTCAGCAAAATCTTTCACATCAAAATCGGTTTGATTCCACCTATTGCGCCATGTACCCCATCCCCATGAACAATTGCGCATAACTGAATATGTAGTATATTGATAATCAGATGGAAATTGAACCCTCGGAGAATAGCCTGCTATCGAAAAAACATTTTTGTCGCTGTAATAATCAAACGCACGATTCATATACGAGAGAAAATATGGAGAAACCAAAAGGTCGTCTTCTAAAACTATTGCTGTTTCATACTCTGCAAACACCCAATTGAGACCTTCGATAATATTGCGTGCCAAACCATAGTTAGTTTCTCTAAATATCTTTTTTACAATCGCAAAACCGCTAATATTATTAATTATTTGAATAACATTTTGATTATCAACATCTTGTTTGCCATTTTTAGCTCCATCACAAAATACAATAAGATCAGTTTTGCTACATTCTTTATTAGCTTTTAAACTATCAACCAATTTTGTAAGATGATCCGGACGATTGAAAGTGAAAATTACAACCGGTGCAAACTTATTATCCATAGCTAAAACAGATTACTTGCGGCAGATAACAGCATAGTTGTTTCCATTATGGTTAAAAGTACCAATTGAAGCGCTACCAAATGACTCGCAGTGTTTCTCTACAAACACCTTCCAACTTTCAGGACTCCAAAAATTGATATGTCCGCCATAATGGTCGATACGTCCGTTTGGGACAGTTAAAAGCAATTTTCCACCTTCGGATACCATTAGTTTAAGATTTTCCAAAACCTTATCGGGATACAGAAGATGCTCTAAAACCTCGCTACAAACCACTACATCGTATTTAGAATAGTTTTCGGGCAGGTTATACAAATCAAGTTTGTAAAAATCTGCCGAAGTTGCAGCCTTTTTTGATACACGTAAACCTTCGTCGGAAAAATCTGCACCATATAATTTTATATTACTGAAACGCTTTGACAATGCAACAATAAATTGTCCCGTTCCGCAACCGGCATCTAATAATGATGTTACGTCATCAAAGACTCCAAATTTTTCAAATATAGAAATAATTTCATTATAAGAATTTATACGATTTTCGGTGTCGTATTCTTTGAGATATTTAGGATTAGAAAACCATTTATTCCAATTTGCATCAGAATTAGCCTCTATGGCATCGTCAACAAACTCCGCCACACCGGTCATTCCAAGTTTTTTGCGGATATATGTCTTAAACTGTTTAAATTTTCCCATAAAGCAAACCTATTTCATCATTCCTTTCAAATCCTCATACGGTAATTCTATTTGAATTTCGCCGGCGGTGTGCGAGCCGAGGTCTTCTTCAAGAAAGATGAAGGTGATGCCATTGATACCAAGGGTAAAAAGGTTGGGAAGATATGGCTTTTCGATGTCAATACCCTCTTTTTCAAATAGTTCGTCAAGGTCGGCAGCACCAAACTTTTTGCAAATCTGAGCCATTACCAACTCGGCGGCTTGGGCTTCGCCTTCGGGTGTAAAAATGTCTGATTTATTGATTATGCGACCGGTATTTTTGTTGAAATTCATTACAAATGTGGAATTTAAACCGTGAGCACCGCCGCTAAAATTATATTGCGATGCACGATAGTTGATAATGCTGTCGCGACCGTATGAAAACTGGCTCGACACCTTAAATTCATACTCAAAAACACCTTCGGGGTCTTCTTTGTAGGCTTTTAGGCAATCTTCCTTATAGCCTTTCACATAGTTTTTTACAAAGATTTCGAGGGCACGGGGAACGGTCTTTTTTTCACCGCGTTTTAGGTCTTCGGATGGGAGTATTCCCGATTTGAGAATTTCTTCGTTGATTTGCGAAGCGTTGGGACCTATTGCGTAAATCAAATCTATATTGATAGTGCTCTTGGGCGAATCGGCGTTGCCCTTTACAAGATGTACAATGGTATCAAATTTTGCAGATTGAAATGTAAGAGTCTCAGCCATTTTGTCGGCTTTTTTGGCTCGGTTGCAAGCGCCGAAAAGTGCAATTGAAAGCACAGCGGCGATGGTTAAAATCTTTTTAGTCATTGTGTTATGTTGGTTAAAAAATCTATTTCGTAAATTATCTCCAAATTCTGAGGTCTTGGAACGAACGACGGCGTTTGCGGTTGGTAACCGAAGCCTCGTTGCCTTTTTGTTTAATCTTAGCCTCCTTCTTATCTTGGTAGTCGCGCGAGATGCTTTCGCTGCTGTTGAGTATCTTGCGCAGAACTCCAAAGTAAAGCAAAATATAAAAGAAAATGCTCATTACCCAAATTACAGCAAGGTTGAGCCAATAAGTCTCTATGTAATAGTTACCTAAGCGTTTGCGCGGTGCGTAGAAATGTGCACGCAGAAACTTGTTGCGCGGGTCGAGATAAATGGGCGAAGCCTTTTGATAAAGATGATTGTTGTATTCGATAACTCGCTCAGTTTCACGATTATTGGTAACAAAATCAGCAAGTGCATCGTTGTGGTAACGGCGTTTGAGATCAAGATACTGTTCTTTGAGTTCGGGCGTGGCCTGTTGCTGTTGAATATACGCATCTTTTTGCTTAGACGCACTCTTAAAGCGACTTATGTAACTCGACCGCAGTTGCGAAAAATAAAAGCGAAGTTGTTTCAATAGGTCGTCGTCCATGTTTTGCGGAGTAATGTCGTTATAATCAAAAAGCGGCTTTACAGAAGGATTGTCTTCCAATTCGTTAGCAATTTCGTTGCGAATAGTTAGGAAATCGCTCTCAATGTCGGCAGCACGGTCGGGATTGTTTTTGTTGCGCTCGTAGGCATTGAGTTTATTATCAAGCAAAGTTAACCAAAAATCGCGTTTGATTAGCGCATTTTGCATATCCTTTTCAAATTGATAAAGCGGCTGTTCGTATTGATTACTAATAAATTGCTCTACCGAAAGAGCCTCGTAAGCCCATCGTGCAATAAATATTTCGCCATAAAGCGGAATTTTGCCCGGCGACGAAATTGTGGGATTCAATTTGTCGAAACTTACCAAAACGCCGCTGAGTATTATCTGCGGAATTATCAAGAAAGGTATTAATATATAGATAGTTACAGTGGTTTTAAATGCGTCGCTGATGTTTAAGCCCATAATGTTGGCATTTACCCAAACGGCAAACAGCATTAGCCAATATTTAAAATATTGGTCGTGAATTTCAAGAACTGAATTACCTATAATTACAAACGTAAATGCCTGAAATGCAGACAGAAAGAGCAATATCACCACTTTCGACAAGAGATACGCCCCCTTATTAAGGTTTAGAAACGCCTCTCGTTTAAGTATTTTCCGGTCTTTGATAATTTCTTGCGCCGATACCGTTAGCCCGACAAACAATGCAACTATCACTGCCATAAATAGATACACAGGCAAATTGCTATTATCGAGAAAAACATATCCATCGGCATTATCGCGCGAAATATTTCGGTATTTAATTATAAATGTGAGCAATAGAGCAAGCAACGGAGCTTCTAACAAGTTGATAAGCATATACTGTGCGTTGCTGAGTTTTGCAAGTACATCGCGCTTTACAAAAATCGAAAACTGCGCTAAAAAGCCCGGTATCTTAAAGTTGATTTCGGGCAGTCGCTTAACAAGTACAGAGTGTTTTTTCTCTTTGCCAACCTCTTGATTAAAATATTCGCACCACTCTTTTGGCGATATTTTTCGGGTTTGCGTGGCATTGCCGTACTCGTCTACGATGCGGCTCTCAACTATATTAAAAATTTGTTCGGAGTTGACGTTACCACAAACGGGACATTCGCTGTCGTTCCAATTTGCTTGACGTATTTTTGATTTAAAATACGAAATACTCTCCACAGGGTCGCCGGAATAGATAAGGTATCCGCCGGTGTCGAGAATTATCAAGCGGTCGAACATTTTAAAAATTTCGCTCGACGGCTGATGGAGTACAACAAATACCAGTTTTCCCTTGATGGTCAACTCTTTGAGAAGGTCAAGAATATTTTCACTATCGCGAGAGGACAGTCCCGAAGTAGGTTCGTCCAAAAACAAGATGGAAGGCTCGCGAATAAGTTCGAGAGCTATATTCAATCGTTTGCGCTGTCCACCGCTGATACGTTTATTGAGCGGATTGCCAACACGCATATTTCGGATTTCGTAGAGTCCGAGGTTTTTGAGCATTTTCAATACCGTGCGGTAGAGCTGAAAATGCGAATAATTGTCGAAACACTGCTTGGCACTGTAATAAAGGTTCTGAAATACAGTAAGTTCCTCAATCAAAAGGTCGTCTTGCGACACGTAACCAATAAGACCGTCGAGTTCGCCTTTGTTGCGGTGTACATTGATACCATTTACAAGTACCTCGCCCGATGACGGTTTTAGATTGCCGTTGAGCACATTGAGCAATGTGGTTTTGCCTGCACCCGAGGCACCCATTATACCCACAATCTTGCCGCTCTTTTCGAGAAAACTCATGCTGTGGAGACCAACAGCGCCGTTGTTGAATTTATATTCAAGACGGTTGACCTCAAAAACTATGTTTGCCTTGGTTTTATCGTAGTTGTAGGTAGATACTATGTCGCTGTAATAGATGGGTTTAATCTTGCCGCCACGTATCGACGAACCAGCCGAAAGCACATGCACACGGTTTGGATTGAGCACCTGTCCGTTGAGTATAAGTTCTTTAATACCCTGAAACACAAACAAGTACATATTTACCGACTTAACTGCAAATACGATAATGCGTCCGGTGAGATTTTCGCTGTATATATGTTTGAGTTGGTCGTTTGGAGCGGTGTGGTTGTTGTCTACCAACAAAATATTGTCGCCTTCGGGCAGTTTGTGCGACGAGTTGAACACGAAGTCGAGAATAGCTCTGTATTCTTGATCGGGAATAAAGATGTTTTCTGCCACAGTCTCCACAAATTCGAGTTCCTGTTGCGATACTTCGTCGTTTCTATCGCTGCTGATAAATTCCAACAGACGTACCAACACGATAATTTTCTGACGCTGAACAAGTTCCTTGTTGATAACGTTGCAAATTACCAGAATCTTTGTGCTACTTACCGATACAGCTTTTTTCTTCTTACTATCGTTGGTCTGCTTGCCACGATATTGATTGTAAAAGCCGTTGTAGACGTTCATATATTCGTCGACCAATTCTGACGAAAGTTCGTGTCGTAGAAAAGTTTCGACAATATTATTCTGTTCCGCCTGAGCCTTGGATGCGGCGATTATTGCAAATAACTGCATTAACGCTTTTAAAATACTTTCACTCATAATGCGGAATAATTATCTAATCAATTGAATATTAGTTTTTAAAACCTATAAGAAGAATTGCAAACCCCGATTCCGGAGCATAATCATCAAGCATTGCCTCAATGGTGCAGTCTACTGTGGAAGCAAACTGAAAATCCCAAAACGGAGCGTTTTTATGATCGATATTGGCAAAAATCTCGTTTCCTTCAGAATCACGAACAAAGAATAGCAAATTGCCGTCGGTAAGTCCGCTACATGCTGCCACACGATAAGTGGTTCCGCCATAGAATGTTACATGAAACTCTGCAGTTTCGTCTTTGGAAATTGCTGTTTGATACACCTGACCGTCGCTTATGTACGACGATGGAATGTGCTGTGCACAGAAATTAATCAAGGTGTCGGCTTGGGCATCGGCTTTGGTAAATTGGAACACCGACATTGTTAGCAATATAATAATAATCAGCGATTTTCTCATTTCAATCAATTTTAGTTCTGTTTTCAAATCTGTTATTCGGTGATTTCGTTTCTAAGTTTCTCAATTTTGCGCGATATTGTTTCGATATGCTGCGCATCAATTACAGTTTCGGTTTTGCAGTCAACGATTGTTGTTTTAGTCTGCTCGTCGGTTTTTGCCGAAATGTAAGTATATTTAACGGTAACGTCGTCGAAAATGGCGGCGATTTCCGAAAGTTTTTCAAGAAAAGAATCGTAATCGTTTGAAACCTTGCCGTAATGCGGACGAAGTATTTCAATAAGGTTGTTGAGCGATGATTTTTGCTGTCCGATAAGATCTTTGATTTCGGGCTTAACTTCGTTTGGCGGTTGAATATGAGTGAGCAGATATAATCCCTCTACCCATCCGCCGGCTATGATAAGAGCACCGGTTTCGTTGCGCTCGGCATTCAAAAGGTATTGGTCGGATTCGCGATACATTATTGAAGCAATGTACAATAGAGAATCCTTGTTGCCGTTGTTGCGCTCGATGCGTTTCATTGTTTCCTCGTTAAAGGAGTTCATAATACCGAGATCCTTGCTGAGAGCTCGTATTGCGCCAAAATAGGCAGCTGCGTCGGGCAACTGTTCAAACACGTTGATATATCCGAGGTTAGCACCATAAATGCCTACGTTGAGAGCTTGTTTAAACGATGTGGTGTAATTTTGGTATTTGTTTACGTCGTTGAGCAAATCTTTGTTGTAGGGCAAACGGATTTCCTGAATCACCTTGGCAAGCTGAATCGGTGACGGAACACTGAAAAGCCTATCGTTGAATTTCACGAGAGCACCATGATTTGGATCAAGCATCTCGGTGGTGTTTGATGTTGGGCTGTTGACATTGGTTTGTCCTTCGCCACTGTTGTTGTTTACGGGTGTGCAGTATTGCAAGGCGATACAGCACAGTGCCGGAGTTATAATATTAGTAATTAACCGTTTCATCTTTTTCGTTGTTATCGTTGTTTGAAACATTTAGCAAATGTAATGATTAAAAATCTATTTGTAAACTTTTTTTGCGTAATTTTTTTGGGTTGCGGCAAATTTTATTTTACATAAACGAGTGTTGCCCCTCCTCCGTACTCCTCAAAAGATGCATCTTGATAAGTATAACGGCGATACTTGCGGTCAAGTTGCTTGCGAATTTCTAATTTTAACGTGCCGTTGCCTTTGCCGTGTATAAAAATCACTTTTTTGATATGAGGATTCTTGATACATTCTTCCATCTTTTTGTGGAATGTATCAATTTGATAATCAAGCATTTCTTTGGGAGTCATACCGCGTTCGTCGTCTACCAATTCCACCATATGAAGATCCACTATCTCTTTGTCGCTCTGAGGTTTAAGTTGTTTTTTGGGAGCGGCGGCTGCATTTTCTTTGTGAGCAGGCACATTGTCTGACAATGTTTTAACTGCATCAGCCATTGGCGAATTGGTGTAAAGCGATGTTACAACGGCATTTTCGTCAAAAAAGTCGTTGCTTTTGTAATATCCCTGCTGAAAAAACTTGGCGGCATGAACTTTCACCTCACATTCCTTGGGCGAAAGTATCTTACCAAAACCGTTTTTGGCAAAAAGTATCTGAAATTTGATAAACGCAATTTTGGTCAAGTCCATACGAGGAATAGTCTCCAAAAACTCTTTGGTGTCGGGTTCTAATATACCTGTATGCATTGCAAAGGCTTGTCCCACGGGCTTTATGTAGTTGTATGCCAATTGATAAGGACTATCGTTGATTAGATACAAATCAAGGTCGCATTCCTCAGGCTTGTGAGGGTCGGCAGGCACAAAAGCCGAAAGAATTTCAAAAACGTCGTCATCTTTGTGATCGGCGTTAACATCCACAAACTTACGCTCTTTGGGCTGATTTTTCGACTGTGTGGTCTGCGGTTTAGGAGCGGTTTTTTCGGGTTCGGGCTGTGAATTGCGCTGTGGTGTCATAGGCAAATCGAGAATAAGGTCGGCTGCTCGCGCCGGAACCTCAAAATCATCGCTGTTGAGCACCATAATAGTGCCATTTTCTAATACACGTGATACTGTGCCGTGGTCGTTTTCGTTTAAAAAACGAACTTTATCGCCTTTTTTAAATTTCATTACATTTTTTGCTTTTAAGATGCGCAAAGTTAATTATTTTTGCGAACTTTTATGCCCTAATACGACATAAAGATTGTTAAAAAATCTCAGAGCATTTTTAATAACTGATTATCAATATATTACAATTGAATAAATAATTATAAGCAAAGACAAAAAAATGAACTCTATCGGCGATATTCCAATTTCGGATTACAATTACAACCTACCCGACGAACGCATTGCAAAATTTCCTCTAAAAGATAGGGAAAAATGCAAACTGTTGGTATACAAAGACAAACAGATTTCTGAGACTATTTTTTCAAACATCGGAAGCCTTTTGCCCAAAGACGGACTGATGATTGTAAACAATACAAAGGTGATACCGGCGCGTCTCGAATTTTTCACTCCAAACGGCGCAAGAATAGAGATTTTTTGCCTTGAACCACACACACCTGCCGACTACGACACCAATTTTGCTTCAAAAGAGAGTTGTATGTGGCGATGCTTGGCTGGCAACCTCAAACGTTGGAAGAATTTCGACCTTTCGCGTACCATTCCTTGTCAAGACGGAGAAACCGTGCTCACTGCTCAAAAAATAGAAGTTTCGGGTGGAGAGATTGTTGCAAAATTCTCTTGGACAGGTGGTTACTCGTTTTCAGAGGTAATTGATGCGGCTGGTAGCATACCCATTCCACCTTATTTAAATAGAAAAGCTGAGGAATCTGATAATGTTGATTATCAAACAGTTTATTCACATTTTAAAGGTTCGGTGGCAGCACCTACAGCGGGATTGCATTTCACCAAACAACTGATGCAAAGTCTTGACACTCAGATAGGCGAACTAACTTTGCACGTGGGTGCGGGAACGTTTAAACCGGTAAAAACCCCCACCATTGGCGAACACGAGATGCACCGCGAATTTTTTTCGGTAAACAAGCAACTTCTGCTCAGCATCATTGAGCACAAAGGCAAAATTACAGCAGTAGGCACTACTTCGGTGCGCACGTTGGAAAGTCTCTACTGGCTCGGTGTCAAGATGTTAGACAATCCGGGATGCGACAGCCTTACTCAGTGGGAATGTTACAACATGGCACAAGAAACCGACTTGGAAACAGCCCTCGGTGCCATAGTTGCATACTTAGATAGCAACAACACAGACACTTACAAAGGTAGCACCGGCATTATGATTTGTCCGGGATATCGTTACCGTGTGGTTAGCAACATCATCACCAATTTTCACCAACCCGAAAGCACACTTTTATTATTAGTGTCGGCGGCAGTGGGCAACGATTGGAAAACAATTTACGACTACGCATTGGCCAACGATTTCAGATTTTTGAGTTACGGCGACGGATGTTTTCTCGAAATCAATAAATAATGATAATACGTAGTATTTTTTTACCGAAACGGTATTCTTTTTGTAAAACATTCAGTATATTTATTCCCGAATAAATAAAGATAATATTTTATAATAAAGAAAATGCTAAACCTTGTTAATTCTCTGAAAAACAGTTTTTTGAGCCGCATACTTTTGATATTGCCGCTGATAGCCGCGATGTTTGCTTTTTGCAGCAACAACAAGATAAACGACTACAACCCAATACTTTCGCCCGACACGGTGTTTAACCGCATGTCGATGGAGCAGAAAATAATGCAGTTGTATATTTATGAAGACGACAACCCCTCACTCACATTCGAAAAAACAGTTCCACAGGGCATTAGTCTCACTACCAACAGTTATCACGCACTCTGCCAAAGGATAGCACAACTCACCGACCATCATCATCATGACCTGCCCAAACCCATAGCCATCACCGAAATCAACAAGCCATATATCGATGTGCCTGTGTATATGAACCATATAGCAGTGCTCACCACCCGCGACACCACACTTTTTAGAATATGGGCTGAGCAAACCGCCGACTCATTAGCCAAAGCCGGCGTAACAGCAGTAAAAGGCTTTTTTGCCGATTTCACTTCTATCAACGCTCGCACCACCGACAAGGAACTATTTGCACAAACAGCTCAGGCACGAATAGCCATCGAAGCTTTTTGGCAAAACGGCATTACAGTGATGATTCAATCGTCTACCGACAAAATTTCCGACATTGCCCGACGTACATTGATACGAAAATCTATCGACTCGCTTGCCACCCTCGGCAAACGGCTCAACAAACAATACAATACCGACTATCCCGACAACGCACTCAAATCGGCTCATATCAACCGCACCGACGACATTTTGAAAACTCTTGCATCTGACGCTGATATTATCACCGGCTCTTTAGATCCGCACATATATCTCAAAACGATGGAGCAATTATTGAAAAAAAACAAAAGAATACGTAGAATCATTGATTTAAAAGCATATAAAATTGTAAAACTAAAATACTGGATTGCCGAAAATCATCCCCAACGCCCCGAACGCAACTTGCAAACCAGATTGGCAGTGTGGAAAACCATAACAGGTTCAAGCACTTGTATTTACAACTCATTTGGGTTTCTTCCGGTAAAAGATGTTACCAAACTAAAAATTGTTCAAATTGGAGGAACATATCTAAAAGGCTTTGTATCAGAAAAATACAACTATTGCGATGCCAACATGCAATACGTGGAAAATAATTATGAATCTGTTCAGAAAGCACTCAAAAAAACATACGGCAAAGACCTTATTATATTAATCAACGACAAACTTACCGATATCAAGGTAATTACCCAAATCAACAACGCTAGCCGCAACAACCATTCGTGTGTGGTAAATTTTGGCAACACCGACAACCTCAATAAAATCAAAAGTTCCTCATTGTTGCAGATATACGGCAACGGTTTTGCTTCGGGCAAATATGCTGCGCAGGCTATTTTCGGCAGCATTGAGGTTAACGGACGCACTCCGGTGCAGTTGGCTCACGATATCAAAGCAGGCACAGGCAAGCGTCTTGAAGTATGTCGTTTGCAAACCTTGCCGCTCCAATTAGCAGGGTTCAATAAATCTTACTTAGACACAATCGATTCTATTGTCAACTTGGCAATTAGCAAAAATTGTTTCCCCGGTTGTCAGGTTTTTGCGGCATACAAGGGCAAGATTCTTGTTAACAAGGGCTATGGTCGTTACACCTACGACACTACGTCTCAGGCTGTTACCACCAACACTATGTACGACATTGCCTCGCTTACAAAAATCACCGCCGCCACCATTATTATGATGCACCTTTCGGGCAAAAAGATGCTCAACCTCGACAAAAACATCGGCGAATATTTCAACGATACCACCATCGACTGGACCAACCTTCCCGCCGACACTATCATCAATCCCAACGACAACACCGACACCACATTCCTTCGCGATATTCCCGAACGTACAATCTTCGGTGTACCCGTTAGACTTTTGCTCGAACACAAAAGCGGAATTTACCCATATCTGCCTTTCACCAAGATACTTTACTACCGTTCTACAAAACGCCGTATGCTCAAAGACGATGGTGTAAAAGTAGAGCGAATGAATGCCGAAGATCTTAAACAACAGGCGTTTGACGAATTTTTCAGCGAAAAATACATCAAAAAAGTAGCAGAAACCAAAATTTGCTACAACCTCTATCTCAAAAACAAATGGCGCGATTCGGTGATGATAAATACTCGCCGTCTTGCCGTAGATGCCAAACAAGAATACAAATACAGCGATGTTAATATGATTCTTTTGCAACAAATGGCTGAAGATATGCTAGGAACCAATGCCGACGATTTTCTTCAAAAGAATTTTTATCAACCGCTTGGAATGTATCGAACTCACTACAACCCAACACGATACTACGATAAAAGTCAGTTTGCACCCACAGCTCCAAACCTTTGGACCAACGAAATACTTCAAGGCGATGTGCACGACCCGTCAGCTGAAATCTTAGGCGGAGTTTCGGGCAATGCTGGCATTTTTTCTACAGCCAAAGACCTCGGCGTATTGTTTCAAATGGTCTTAAATCAAGGTACTTACGGTCGCACCAAATATCTTGAACCCAACGCCATAAAGCAATATACCACCAAACAGCCCAAAACCGGTCGCGCACTTGGATTTGATATGTATCCGTCGGCATACTGTGCCGACAGTGCTTCGGTAAAAACCTTTGGACATACCGGATTTACAGGCACTTGTGCATGGGTTGACCCCGAAAACGAAATTGTAATCGTATTTCTCAGCAACCGTGTGTACCCCGACGAAAAGAATCAGAACCTCAACAAGTACCGAATCAGAAAGTTGATCAATCAGGCAGTGTACAACGGCATAGCCAACGCCGAAAAATAACTAAAACATATATCCTACGCCCCATTCGATATACTCTGCACGCATAAAGTAAGTGCGCAGACCGAGATTTGCCATTATGTGTTTGGTAATGAAATAGTTGATTACCAAACGATCGTATAGTGGCACTCCGTCGTATATTTCATTTACAACAAATCCTCCTAAATGCAGAGTGGCTGTGGTGCGTCCAAAACAAACACCACACGATAGGTGAAGTCCCAAAAGATAAGGACTCCAATCATAATGTTCCACGCCATAATTGCCGAGTCGGGTTAATTCTGATTCATCGCGCATAAAATCTGCTCCTACACCGGCACGAAAGCGTTGTCCAAACATACGATAAACTCCTGCTGTAGTGGACAATATAAAAAATTTAGGACCTTCGGGTTGCTGATTTTCACGCACGCCAAATGCTGCGGTAAAGTATTTCTGCCATTTATTATAAACTATAGTTTCGCGAGGTTCGCCGGTAAACTTCGGACGCTCCTCTCCTATCCTACCCTGCACACCTACATGCCATTGCATAAGATTGAGACCGAGATTTGGCAAACGCATTGCGCCATTACTATAATGCACAAAGTTGAAACCTGCCAAAAGTCGCTGCGGACGGTTCATAAAAAACGCAAACTGCGGTCCGAATACAAAAAATGCCGAAAAATGCGAACCTATCAATAAGTTAGCGGGATTGTTATCACTGTCAAATTTTTTGGTAACATAAGCCGCTCCAGCAAGAAAACGCATATCCATACCAAAAAAACGTTTTTTCACCATCGGAAATTCGGCAACCACCGCACCCGAGAACGCCTTACCAAGCACATCGTAATGAAAATCTTCGTAATAGAGAGCAGCACCAAGACGCGGATGTCCGTAAACATTTTCCCATGCGCGGCTGCCATCTGTTTCCACAAGATACTCAGCACCTATACCGTCGCCGGGACGAAAATCCAACACTCCCGACAACTGACGATGGTCGTATACAGGTCCGTGAAGATAACGTAGCGATAAATATTTGTTTCTTGGAAGTTTAGTGCGCAAAGTATCAGATGCTTGCAACTGTGCGGTCGACAACAAAACCACAACCGCTATAATAAATGTGCTACAAAGTTTCATTTTGTGTTTATCAACCCGCCTTTTCCGGGGTGGTCTAATAGTTTGATACCGGGATTTCCACTGTAAATAATGTCACCTGTCCAAAAGATTTGAGCAGTGAGCGAATCGGTGGGATTAACGTAAACATTGCCAGTGCTGTAATTATCGATATATGCTTTTTTTACCGATAATTGCGATGCGTCTATAATCGCCGAGTAGCGAGGTTCGCAATGAAAAGATTCCGAACGTCCTCTAATTTTGAAAGTTCCGCCACCCATCCAAACCGACAAACGAAAATCTTTGGCGTTGGTAATAATGTCGAGATCGCCTGTTCTATCAGTAAACACAAGACGGTGAACATCTACAGAATCCTCAGAATGTACCTTGCACGATGAGTTAAGATAAATATTCAATCCGGAATTAGTGTAATGAAGTTCAGCCTTGGGAACACCCTCATAATTGCGCACAATGCGATATTCATTTTCGTTGGTAAAAGATATGGCGTGAGTTTCAGTGCAAGTGGGTTTCACCTTGTCGATAAGGTTTTCGCCACATGTTATAACTGCGTAATCAACAGTATCTTTCACTAAACTGATATCGAAAGCATCATCAATATTATAAAGTGTTACAAAATCTTCAAAAAAAATAGTGTCAGTAACCTCGCTACCAATGCTCTTGAAAAAATCCGGTGCATTTGGATTGTCGCAACCGCCAAGAGTCAACAAACATAAAATCAAAACCAAAAAACGTGTTCTCATAGTCAATAGTTGAAAAAAATTTGCGCAAAATTAAAAACTATTTTTATCTTTGCAGCATATATTTTAACTTTTATAAACTTTTATTGTATGAAAAAAATAATCTTTAACTCAATCCTCTCTGCCGCAATTATCAGTGGCTCAGCACTTTTGTCGTGCAATGGCGGCAATAGTAATTCAAACGCCGGCGACACACAAGCCACAATGCTTACTGGTAATACCGACAACATCAACATTCAAGAAACCGCTGAGGCTAACTCTAACGGCACTCTATCAGTACAATCGGCTCCAGAATCCACCTCTACACCTACCGTAGAAGCCGGAATGGACGGCGACGTTTACCGCTACGGCAGCCACACTTACCAAGTAAAAGGCGACTTCAAAACCGACAAAATCACCACAAGCGATTTCAACGAGGTGACATTCAGCAACATTCCCTCCGACTACACCGAGTTTGAAAAAGTCTACAAAGAGTATCTCGGCAAGCACATCAACGGCACAGCCGCAATGATGGTGATGGCAATGGAAATGTACGGTCGCGACAAATCTGTAGGCGAACGCTGCATCCGCCTTATCAACACTCCCAACAATGTTTCGTCGGTGATGAACATTCTTAAAGACCGCTACGGCAACTACACAAGCGACGGATATTCACAACGTTACATAGCCGCAGCCCTTTTAGACGGTGCAGTTCGCACCAACTCTTACACACCCAACGAACCTTACACAGTAAAATGTCAAGGTAGCCCCAATGGCACCAAACAAATGACAATGCCCCAATACGGCACAGTATATTACATGTACGTTATTGGCGGCGGATGGGACACTCACCAACGTCAATGCGAAATTGTGATGTTTGAAGACGACGAAGCCACAGGACTTTATCACATGAACAACTGTCCTTCGTTTTACACACAGTGCCAACAAATCAAAGGCGAATGGAAGGGTCTGAAATAGAGTATCATAGTTGTAAACATAGTTAATCATATCCCTGCGGACTTTTCCGTGGGGATTTTTATTGCTAACAACCAAAATATTGCTATATTTGTAACCAAAATACCAAACTAATGGACAACATAGCCGTACTTATCCCCTGCTACAACGAGCAGAACACTATCCGCAAGGTGGTGGAAGATTTCAAAAACGCTCTTCCCACTGCCCAAATATATGTTTACGACAATAATTCTACCGACAACACCATTGCCGAAGCCGAAGCAGCCGGAGCAATTGTGCGCAAAGAACCTCGTCAGGGCAAGGGAAATGTTCTCCGCACTATGTTTCGCGATATTGATGCCCGATGCTACATCATCACCGACGGCGACGACACTTATCCATCGTCGTACGCATCACAAATGGCAGAGCAAGTGCTTGAACACAAAGCGGATATGGTTATCGGCGACCGCTTGTCGTCAACATATTTTACCGAAAACAAAAGGGCGTTTCACAATTTTGGCAACGTGCTTGTTAGACGGCTTATTAATATGCTCTACAAGAGCGACATAAAGGATGTAATGACCGGTTATCGTGCCTTTGGATACAAGTTTGCCAAAACCTTTGCCGTACTTTCAAAAGGCTTTGAGATAGAAACCGAAATGACTATTCACGCCTTAGATAAAAACTTATTAATCAAAAACATACCTATTGATTATCGCGACCGTCCACAAGGAAGTGCATCTAAACTAAACACATATAGCGATGGATTCAAGGTGTTGAAAACGATTTTTATACTCTTTAAAAACTATAAGCCGTTCAACTTTTTTATGTGGATGTCGCTGATTATGTTGCTCACGGCTGTTGGATTTCTGATTCCTGTAATGGCAGATTATATCAAAACCGGATTAGTGCCCAAACTACCATCGTTTGTGGCGTGTGTATTTTTTGCTATCTGCTCCATCCTTTCGTTTTTCGAAGCCCTCAATTTAGACACCTTAAAACAAAAAGAACGCCGAGAATTTGAGTATTGGTTTAACTTGTGGGCGGTACAAGAGCGTAACATCAAGCAGTAACCAACTCTCTGTCAGCCATTCTATTCGAAAATTTAGACATAAAA
>JAGCVU010000186.1 GCA_017962175.1 Bacteroidales bacterium
AAAAGACGAAAGGTATATCTTATATACTTGTTATGGCGAATGTACAGAAAGATTTGGTATCTATGATTTGCAAAATAGAGAGCTTGTTTTTATGTTTGATGGTATCTATGCAAGATGGGTTCAATAACATATCAACAAAAAAAGGTATAATTATAATCCACATAATTAATTATACACACGCTAACTATAACAATGGAGGAATTCTATTATGGTTAAAAAAATATTGATAATTATAACAAATATTATATTTATATGTCATTTTGTATATTCTCAGGTTTCTGTAAATAACAAATTGGTTTGGGAATGTTTTGACTCCACGACTACCATGAAATTTAAAAATATGGAAGATGTGGACAATTGGGCATGTCACACACTTCCATTTGCCAATATACAAAGTCATCATTTTTCAATAGGAGGTCAGGATTTTATTCTTTCTTGCGTATCTGGCTGTTCTGGAGTATATTGTTTCAAAATTCATTGTTTTGCTCATTTTGGTTGTTGGTGGTACCTAACAGCATCGGCTTTTACTCGTTTGGATTATTCTATTAATAATTATAATGTCGATAAGGCAAATAGCATTTTGTTCGTTAATTCTAATGCAGATACATTAGGGAGTCTCAGTTTTGAAACTGCTACAGGAAAATACCATCAAATAAATAAAGGATGTAACATAATTTTTTTTCGGTTTCAAGGAGATAACTATTTGTCTGATATCGATAATAATATATTTTATAAAATAGACACTTGTGTTACCATACCATCCGAAACCAATGTGCCATCTTCCAATCTCATTGCCGAAGGCGGGACGATATACAAAACTGAGGGCAATATAAGAACAACAATTGCCGAGAAACAAATACTAAAAAAGAATATTTCTATTGGGTATTTCAATCCTTCGATGTCCCCCAGCCAAAAGAATATCGTGTGCGAACAACGTATATGCCATAAGAAAGACATATTGAAATGTAATATTGTTGAAATAAATGCTGATTCACATGTGATTAAAGTATTGAGTTCAGGATATGAACCGCATTACTCACCATTATCTGACAGATATATTCTTTTTCATTCTGATTATTGTTTCTATATATTTGACACTATATTAAATGAATCGATCCTATCTTTTCGCGCAGATGTGGCGGAGTGGTGTCTCCGTCAATGAAGTATATGAAGATGTATCCTACGTATAATGGGAAAAAATAATCCCCATAATTTATTCCCGTCATTTTATTTTTTGTTATATTTGCACATCAAACGGAACAAACAAGACAAGTTTATTAGACAAGGAAAAACAAAAAATGAAAATAAGATTTGTGGTAGTAGGCCGCACGGTAGAAAAATACCTCGTGGATGCCTGCGCCGAATACGAAAAACGGATAAAAAAGTATATCCCTTTTGAGTTTATAGTGTTGAAGGATTTGAAAAACACTGCCAATATGCCCTTCGACACCATTAAACAGAAAGAGGCAGAATTGCTTTTGCCATATCTCGACACATCGTCGGTGCGCATTCTGTTAGATGAACACGGCAAAGAGTTCACTTCGGTGGAGTTCTCCAGCTACGTGTCGAAAAAAATCTCGCTCCAAAACAAGGACATCACCTTTATTATAGGCGGCCCTTACGGGTTTGACAATCAGGTATATCAAAAATCCGACGAGAAAATCTCGCTCTCGAAGATGACCTTTTCGCACCAGATGGTGCGCCTTATTTTTATGGAGCAGCTGTACCGTGCGTTCACCATCATGAACAACGAACCCTACCATCACGAATAATTTTTGATAACTGTAAATTGTTGGCAAGGCATTTGTAATTACAAACTTTGAAACACAGAAAACAACAGATATAAAGTGAAAGAGAAGTTTAAAAAGATACAGTTTTTGGTTTATTCCGTTTTGCTATTTGCGTTAGCATCGGCATTGGAGTCGTATCTGAGCGGTCTAAAAACCTTTGACATCGACACCGGGCGCATCACCCGGGTGCTGCATGCCAAGGAGACCCGCGCCGACAGCCTTTTGTCCGACATCCGCGCCAAGGTGGAAAACGGCAACGAAACCGTGCAAGAAAACTCTATCTACGTATTGCAGGAGAATCTTGAGACCATAGAGCAGGAGGGTATTTCGGTATATGTTTTTGAAAAAGACACCCTCCGTTACTGGACAGGCAACAAGGCACCTATTAAAAAAATATACTCGCAGTCGGGTATCAACAACCGCATAGCCAAGCTCAGCAACGGATGGTACGAGATACGCACCGTGGTCAAGGGCGACAAGACCTATGTGGCTCTGATTCTGCTCAAAAGCGAATACTCTATTGAAAACAAGTATCTGAGCAAGGGATTTGAACCCGAGTTTCATCTTAGTCCCACGTTTAAAATATCCTCTATCGCGCTGTCGTATGGCGTTGACATCCAGGACAAAGAGGGCAAGTACATATTCTCGCTTGTGCCGCTCAACGAGGTGGACCCCGACGCCGCCGATTTCACCTGGGTGGGCGTGCTGTTTTTGCTCAGCCTTGTGTCGCTGCTGCTGTTTGTGCTGAAATACATCAACATACTTGCCGCCAAGAAGGGCAACGCTCTGATTATATTGTCGATAATCTGCTCCGTGATAGTGCTGCGGATATTCTGCATGCTGATGAAGCTGCCGCCCAACGTGTATGCCCTTGACTTTTTCGACCCGGTGTACTTCCACGGCGGATTCCTTTATCCCACCTTCGGCGACTTTTTGATCGACGCTATATTCGTGCTCTTTGCCACCGTGGCTATTTTCCGCCTGGCTGATTACGTGCAGCTGCGCCAGAACATCCGCACCTGGACAGAGTTTACCCGCGGATGCTTTTTCTTCGCGGTAGCACTTGTGGGCTTGTATTCCGTGGTGATGGTTCATTCGGCGTTGGAGTCGCTTATCGCAGACTCGTCGATTCCGTTTCAGCTTACCAACGTGTTTAAGCTCGACGTGTTCAGCGTGGCTGGTATCGGCATTTTTGCGCTTATATTCGCCTCGCTTGTGTACGCCATTGTGCGCATCACATCGTATGTTATCCTCGACGATTCCCGCCAGTTGCGCAAGACTCTGATAATCATAGCCTCTTCGGGTGTGGCAGCGGCGTTGATAGCCGCCCTTGCCGACGGTGCTTTCCTGTGTGCCACAATGCTTTACGTTGCCGCCATAGTGATTGCAGCCTGTCTGATGCACTACGCACGTGCCACCGAGAGCATTTACCGCTATATGTTTATGATATTTTTGAGCGCGGCGCTGTCGTCGGTGGTCATCACCCACACTGCCGAGCAGAAACACCAGCATATCAGCGAGGAGCAGGTGATGCAGGCTGTGGACGAGCACGACAAGATAGCAGAACTCCTTCTGAAGGATTTTTCCTCGGAGGTTTCGGGCGACGCTCTGATTTCCGACTATCTTGCCGCCGACATCAAAAACGGCAGCCGTCTTTACGACTATCTGCAGCGTTGGCATTTCAATGGCTATTGGAACAAGTACAACCTCACGCTCAAGGTGTTTGAGGCTGTGCCCGGCGTTCCTTTCCTGGATATGCAAAACGACATTGCCGAAACTGTTGTGAAATACGGCAGCGAGGTTCCGTTCTCCGACTTCTATTTTGTTGACAATCCCGACGGCGGTATCAGCTACATAGGTCAGCTGCGTGCCACAGTGGGCGACGATTCGTACTACATCATCATAGTGCTCGACAACAAGCCTGTGCCCGACGACTTCGGCTATCCCGAACTGCTTGTCAACGGACAGATTATTCCGTCGCAGCTCGAAGGCTGCAATTACGCCAAATACCGCAACGGCAAGCGCACCAAGCAGAACGGCTCGTACAGCTACGACTTCAGCGACGACATGTTTGCCGAGCATCTTGCCAACGGCGACACCATAGCGGCGTTCTCGTCCGACAATTTTGTGCATACTGTCTACAAGGCAAGTTCCGACATAGTGGTTATCAGCCGTCCGCAAATTGGCATCACCGACTATATAGTGTCGTTTGCCTACCTGTTTTGCGCCTACACGCTGATGGTGCTTATATATATTGGCATCAAGGTGGTGGCTGAGCACAAGATCGACGAATACCGTTCGCAGCTCAAAATCAAGCTTGTGGGCTCGGTATGCTTTATCCTTGTGATGGCGTTTGTAATCATCTGTGTGGCAATGGCTTATTTCAACGTCCAGAGGTTCCGCCAGGATACCAGCAACGATATTAACGACAAGATGAAGAGCGTGTATATGCATATAGAACAGGCGTTTGGCGATTCGGCGGCGTTTGTGTCGCAGCAAGACTCCAAGCTCAACATTTTCTTAGACGAGTATCTTGCCAAAACCGCGCACGTGTTCTTTACCGACATCAATATCTACGGTGCCGACGGCGAGCTGGTGGGCAGTTCGCGTCCCGAAATTTTCAAGAAGGGAATCATCAGCACGCAGATCAACGGCATTGCGCTCAAGGCTCTCGTGTTTGGTTCCAAGGCCAATTATATCCAGGAGGAGACCATCGGCAATATGAGCTACACTTCGGCTTACATTCCGTTTTACAATTCGCGCGACAAGCTTACCGGGTACATCAACCTGCCTTATTTCTCCAAACCCGACATTATGAAGAGCGAGCTGTCCACTATGCTGGTGTCGCTCACCAACTTGTTTGTGGTGCTGATGCTGCTGAGCATACTTATCGCCGTGATTGTGTCGGAGCGTATGGTGCATCCTATCCGCATGATTCAGAATATGATGGAAAAGGTGGAACTCGGCAAGAAGCACGAGAAGATAGAGTACAGCCGCAAGGACGAGATCGGTCAGCTGGTTTCGGAATACAACACAATGGTGGAGAAGCTTGAGGAGAGCGCCGCCCTGCTGGCCAAGAGCGAGCGCGAGAGTGCTTGGCGCGAGATGGCTAAGCAGATAGCCCACGAAATCAAGAATCCGCTCACGCCTATGAAACTGAGCATTCAGTTCCTTATCCGCAGCCATCAAAACCATGATGCCGATTTCGACGACAAACTCGAAAAAGTATCAAATACGCTTATCCAACAGATAGATACGCTTTCGTCGATAGCCACAGGATTCTCCAACTTTGCCAAGATGCCCAAACCCGACGAAAGTCCGTTTAATGTGGTAGAGACACTCGGCAATGTGGTGCAGCTATTTAAAAATACTGAGAATGTGGAGATTACATCCGATTTTGGCGAACACAAGGATATTACTATCATTGCCGACAAGGAGCAGATTTCGCGTGTATTTGTCAACCTTATCAAAAACGCCACACAGGCCATTCCCGACGGTATCAAAGGCAAAATCCACGTGTCGCTCGGCGTGGCTAACGGCAAGGTAACTGTTAAAATCAAAGACAACGGCTGCGGCATTCCCGACGAAATTAAGGGTAAACTCTTTACCCCGAGTTTCACCACCAAGAGCAGCGGCAGCGGTCTCGGTCTTGCTATGTGCAAAAACATCATTATCAATGCCAAAGGCGACATCACATTTGAATCAGAAGTTGGCAAAGGCACCACGTTTATTGTTACCCTGCCGGTGAAAAAATAATTTTTCTCGGTTTAGGTGTTTGTTTTTTTCATTTTTTTTTTCATTTTTGCATCAGCTAATGCACTATATTTTTGCTAATTATTAATTAAAACTTTATCAAGATGAAAAAAACAAATGTATTAATGAGTGTGCTATTGGTGTGCTCGTTTGTGACTGCATCGTTTGCGCAAACCCATCCCACTTATTTCGATGAAAACGGTGCTTACTTTGGCCCCGATTACGAAGAAACAGAACCAAACTACAATGGTGCGTATTACACCGGTATTTACACAAGTCCCTTTAAAACCGTTTTGGGTAAAACCGATGAGGAAATCCAAGACAAACTCGACCAATTGTGGGATCATTATTTTAAAGGCGATGATAACTCAAAGGTCTATTATGATAAAGGCTCAGAAGCCTATATTATGGATATTGCCAACCATGATGTCCGCTCCGAAGGTATGGCTTATGGTATGATGATTTGTGTGCAAACCAATCACAAAGAAGAGTTCGACAAGCTGTGGAATTGGGCAAAGAATCACATGTGGCACAAGGACGGAGACTGGGATGGTTACTTCGCTTGGCAACGCAATGAAAGCGGTACCGGAGGTGACGATAACTGCGTACCTGATGCCGAAATGTACTTTATGATGTCTCTTATGTTTGCAGCCAACCGCTGGGGCGATGACCAATATAGAGAAGACGCTCTGTATATTATGGACAAGATGTGGAACAATCTAGGTCACAAGCTGTTTAATCAGGGCAATTACATTATAGTTTTTCAACCGATGGGCAGCTGTAAAGATTTCTCTGATCCGTCTTATGATTTGCCGGCCTACGTGGATCTACTATCGCGTTGGGCAGAAAAGGACACTGAAAAGTGGAAAAAATCCGTAACAGCCACTCGTGATCACCTTTACAAGTCGTCTCATTATAAAACCGGTTTGTTCACTGATTACAGTAACTTTGACGGAACTCCGCACCCCGAATCCTATAACGATAAGGCTGAATATTATATGTACGATGCTATGCGTTGTGCAATGAACTATGGTATGGATTACTATCTTTTTGGTGCAGATGCTACACGACAAGAAGAAATGGCAAAGCATATTATTGATTTTTTTGAAGAAGATGGCTACACACATGCACGCTTTACATGGAATGGCACAATTTACGGTAGTGATAAATATACACAAGGTGAAGCCGGTGCTAACGCTGTGGCTTGTTTCGCATTATTGGGTAATTCGAAATACGACGAAGCTGTTAAGAAAAATATGCAAATGGCATGGGATGCAAAACCTATGACCGGTCGGCATCGCTACTACGACGGAATAGTGCACTATATGGCTATGCTTCACCTCTGTGGTAGTTTTAAGATTTGGAAACCGAAGCCAACAGTATATGAAAAAAACATCACTGCCGATGAATACAATGGCGTAAAATACAGTGAGAAAACCACATTCTATTCTTTTGAAGATGGCAGACTTTATAAAGTTACCATTACTCCAAAATCTAATACCGAGCCTAAACCCGCACCTAATCCTGACTCCAAATCTGATCCTGAAAATCCCTCCACCCCCGTTTCCTCTATCTCCGACACTCCAAGCGTAAAAGTCTGGTCGTCAAACCACACCATCTTTATCTCCGCCGCACCCGACAGCCAATACAAAATCATCGACCTCCAAGGCCGCACAATAGCAACATCTACAACAAAATCATCTCTCGAACAAATCCCCTTCTCCAAATCAGGAGTATTTGTGGTAATTATCAACGGCAAATCATTCAAATTGGCATTGTAGGGGCGTAACTTGTTTACGCTCCTGCCATCATTATCATATAAATCCGGATGTTGAACCCCGTTCAGCGTTCGGATTTTTATTTTTTTGTTAATTTCAAAATACATTTGTGGGATATCCAATATTAATTCATATTTTTGTCAACCATACGCAAGCAAAATAAATAATGGAAAACCTTTCAGATAATCTTGAAAATAAGGAAATTATTATGGCGGCGATTACTGGCGAGGACAAGCCGGGGCTTACATCGCGCCTTGCAGGAATTATAGCACAATACGGTGCCAC
>JAGCVU010000187.1 GCA_017962175.1 Bacteroidales bacterium
ATCTATTCATCGTTGCTCAAAACCACCGGTCTGCACAACGAAAACGGACTTCAAGACCATCCAAAGGATAAAAGTGGCATCGACACTCTTTGGCAGGCAAGTATGGAGTTTCTAAAAAGCACTATCGGCAAACCGCAGAAACTATCCGAACTTGTAAAAATTCTCTCTGAAAAACCATACAAAATAAAGCAAGGATTTATAGATTTTTGGCTGCCGGTGTTCTTGATTGTCAAGCAAAACGACTACGCCCTTTATGAAACCGAAACTGGCGCGTATTGCCCTAAGTTAAATGAACCTATGTTTGACCTTATACAAAAAAAGCCCGGCAAATATTCTGTTAAAATGTTTGACACCGAAGGTGTCAACATCGAGTTTTTTAATCAGTACCGAAAATTTATCAACCTTGGTGAAGAATTTTCTATCACATCCGACAAGATTATAGAAACCATCAAACCGTTCCTCTTTTTTTACAACAGGCTCAACGACTACACCAAGCACACCAAAAAGTTCGACAAAAAGTCCACAATGCGTTTCCGCGACGTTTTGGCAAAGGCAAAAGACCCTGAAAAGACCTTTTTTGAGGATTTGCCCGAAGCATTGGGATTCAACAAAAACGACGGCTACAACACATACTGCGACACTCTGCGCAATGCAGTTACCGAACTCCGCACTTGCTACACAAACCTTATCGACCGTATTGAGGAGCGTCTTTTATCCGAACTTAAACTTCAAAGCACTGACTACAAAGAATATATCAAAGAAATCCACACCCGTCTCGGCAACGTCAAAGTCCATTTGCTAACACGCACACAAAAAGAGTTTTTAACCCGCGTAAATATGAAGTTCGACAAACGAGACGAATGGTATCAGTCGATATGCTATCCCGTTTTAAACCATCCCTTAGACAAACTCCGCGACGAGGAGGAGTCAGTAATGTTAGACGAGATTGTTTTCCTATTTCGCGAATGTGAAAAATACGCCGACATCACCAAACGTGTGGGCTCAAAGAAAAACGTTGACGCATACTCCATCGATATGGTAACAAACCACGGCACGAATATCCGCACACAGACCTTTGTGTTGAGCGCAGAAGAAAAGAAAGCCGCCTCAGAAATGGAAGTCAAAATCAAAGAAACTCTCAAAAACGACGACAATAATATGGTAATCTGCACCTTGCTCAAAATTTTGGACGAAAAGATGAAAAACCAATAGCCAAGTTTCAAAATATTCCTTATATTTGCGGTGCACAAACATAAGGAAAGACAAAAATGAAGGTCAGACACATTTTAGGCATATCAGGAGGCAAAGACAGCGCGGCATTGGCGATATATATGAAACAAAACTATCCCAATTTGGGCATAGAGTTTTACAATTCCGACACCGGCTGCGAACTTGCCGAAACCGAGATACTTATCGAAAAACTTGAATCTGTTTTGGGCAGCGTTAAACGCCTCAGGGCGATAGAAGGCCGAAACCCGTTTGAGTTTTTTTTAGAGAAGACAGGAAACTTTCTTCCCTCGCCGCAGCAGCGTTGGTGCACCATAAGGATGAAACTCGAAGTGTTTGAAAAATACGTCGGCAACGATTTGGCAGTGTCGTACGTGGGCATCCGTGGCGATGAAGACCGCGACGGCTACATTTCTACCAAGCCAAACATTCAGGCAGTATTTCCATTTAGGCGAAATATTTGGAGTTTAGACGTAATCAACAAGTTTCTAAACAATGCCAACACCGAGCAGGTGTTAGACATTTACGATAAGTTGTGTCCGCAGGGACGCAAAAAATACGATATCACAGGCATACTAAAACAGCCCATCGGCAAAGGTTTTTATTATTCAAAAAAGTTGAACGCATTGCTCGACATTGACACCAAGATGTTTAACCACGCCGTGTTTGAGTTTTTAAAAACCACCGACTATCCCGTTGGGCAACTCGACGAGTTTCCGCTCATCGACAATACCGACGTGCTTGTAAAAAAAGACATCTTTCAAATTTTGGAAGATAGCGGCGTAGGCGTTCCCTCGTATTACAAAGAGATTCCGTTTGAGGTTGATGGACAAACCGGCACATACTGCCGCAGCCGTTCGGGATGCTATTTTTGCTTTTTCCAACAAAAAATCGAATGGATTTGGCTCTACGAACAGCACCCCGACCTTTTCCGCAAAGCAATGGAATACGAAAAAAACGGCTACACTTGGAACCAAAACGAAACTTTGGCAGATATGATAAAGCCCGAGCGCATCAGACAGATAAAACTCGACGTAATCAAAAAGCAGAACGCCAACCGAAAACAAAACAAGGGCACAAATCTTGTGGACATTTTCGGGGATGATATTTTATGTACTAATTGTTTTATATAATATAAGGTGAGATGGAAGAAGAAAACGATATAAAACAAATAAGTTTTACGGTTGATTCAGGTCTTATCGATAGATTAGGAATTGAATTGGTTGGAAAGGCAGAAACCGCTGTATCCGAACTTGTTAAAAACGCATACGATGCTGATGCTAACCAAGTTACTGTTGAGTTTTATAATACCGATTCAATAGGAGGTACTCTTATTATTTCGGATGATGGATTAGGTATGACAGAGGCTCAACTTGCTAACGGTTTTATGAGAATCTCCTCCACTGATAAAATTCATCATCCAATATCCGAACGCTCAGGAAGAATAAAAGCAGGGAAAAAAGGCATTGGAAGATTCGCGACACAAAGATTAGGTGAGCAATTAACCATCATTACTCAAACATTACAATCAGAAAAAGCAATTAAAGTTACAATAGATTGGAATAAATATTTAATTGATACTGATATATCATCTGTGTTTTTCCCTATTGAAAAAATAGAAAAGACAAAAGACGAAGGTACTACACTAATTATATCTAATTTACGAGAGAAATGGGCAACTTCATCAATTGAAAAAATTTTCTCATACGTCAATGTATTGTTTCAACCAACTTATCTTTCTGAAAGAAGTGCAACAAACAATATAGCAGTTCAAGATGGATCGTTTTTGTATACATTTAAAAAGGATGGAGTAATAATAAAAAATGATATAGAAAACTTTTACGATAATGCGTTGGTTGTAATTGAAGGATATGTAGGAGATGATCATAAAGGTATTGTTTCTATTGATAGCCAACAATTACGAACAGATGTACACGAGATTATTGACGTTGAATACGATGATAAAAATAGTGGTGAAACTATAACTTCATTTCCCGCTTTAACCAATGTTCGATTTAAGGTGTACTATTTTATTTATGACAAGATCAAATATCGTTCTATTTCTTCTAATACATATAATAATATCAAAAATTTGTCTGATACTATTAGTGGTATAAGATTGTATCGAAATGGATTTCGAGTATTACCTTATGGTGAACCAACAGATGATTGGGTGCATATTAATCAACGATGGTCAGGGGATTCAGGTTCAACCAATATTCCTTTTTCTACTAAGCATTTGTTTGGTTTTGTAGAATTATTGGATGACGATATTAATAATGCAATTTTCCAAGAAACGTCAAGTCGAGAAGGCTTAATTGAAAACGAAGCATTTAAACAGTTGGTGAATTTTGTTCATTCATCTTTGATAATAGTAAAGAAGCGGCTGACACATCTCATTAAAAGTAACAAGAATCCTCGCAAGAAAAACGATACAGACATAACAATATCATCCGAATTTAGAAACAAAACTAATCGAGAGGCTATTGATTCATATAAAAATGATATAAATACTGCCATTGATAATAATACTACCTTTAACGAAAAAGAAAAACAACAGAAAAAGGCAGAAGTTGCAGATCGTGTAAACCAACTAAAAGACCTTCTCAAAGAAAATGAAATGCTCAGAGTTCTTGCTTCTTTGGGCTTAAATATTGGAGAATTTGCTCACGAAGTTCGAACTTTGCAGAATTATATTTATAATAACATTTATAGTCTTGAACCTAACATTTCTGATGACAGTGCAAAAGGGTATTTGGATAATATTATAAACATTTTTGATGAATTGTTTAGTTATACAAACTATTTTGGTGTTGCTGTTTCTTTAAATAGAGATAGAGAAAAGAGACCTGTCGACATCAACAAAATTGTTAGACAATTTGTGAATACTATGCAAGATGGTATTCAAATTGAAATTGAACAATTGAATTATAATGTTCTTACCAAACCTATGCACCTTTCTGAATGGAGTTCTATTTTATCTAACTTATATTCTAATTCAAAAAAGGCAATTAAACGTAAAGGTTGTCAAGGGAAAATACTTATTCAAATTGGCATTGAAAATAATAATACTTATATGTTGTTCAATGATAACGGGGATGGTATTAAAGAAAAGGATAAAGATTATGTATTCGATGCATTCTTTACAACTTCTCGACCTGTTAGTTATGATTCACCTTCAAGCGAACATTTGATAGGTTCAGGATTAGGATTAAAGATAATCAAAGATATCGTTGTTGAAAATAAAGGAACAATAAATATTGTAGAGCCATCTGATGGATATTCAACGTGTTTCAAAATTACTATACCGAAAAATAATTAAAGACCATTAATATATTATAACTATGAATACTGAAATAAAATATTTATACATAGATGATAGAAAAGATAGTCAAAATGCAATTCTAAGTCTCAGAGAAGAAGGGAAACTTGTTATTGATATCATTCAACCACCACAAAGAATAAAAGATGCTATCAGCATTCTAAAAAAGAAAAAGTACGATGGACTGATAGTTGACCAACAATTGGATGAAAAAAAACTCGATAACGGCGAAAAAAATACTTATTTAGGAGGAGCATTAGCAATGGATATTCGTGCTAACGAATATCATACTATTCAGAAAGGTAAAGACAAAAAAGACACTAGCATTCCGATTGTACTATATTCTGCTAATACAAATCTGCCTTTAATGCTGTATGGATATGGAGATTCTATCTATGATCTTATTTTAACAATAAAAACGACAAACAGTTTTAAAGAATTCAGAAAATTAATCCCTATGTACCAAAAGCAATTAGAATCTTTGGTTAAAGGATATACTATTCTTAAAAACAAATCATCAATAGAAAGTTTGAGTTGCCCCGATGAAAACAATATTGACAGCAGATTTGTAGATGAATTAAAAAGACGAGATTCTCTAACAGTCCATACAAAAGCCTCGTTTATTCTGAATGAATTAATTATCAAACAAGGTATTCTAATTGACGAAGATATACTTGCTGTTAGATTAGGCATTGACAAAAACAAATCAAAAGATAATTGGAACAAAGTATTAGATTCTTTGAAAGAATATAGGGCAGATTATCAAGGAGTTTTTAGCGAAGGTTGGCCACGTTGGTGGATGCCGATGGTAAAAAATTGGTGGTATCAGAAAATCGATAGTGACACTTATATTCGTTTCTATGATGCCAAACAACGAGTTGAACTTATTTCTGAAAAATTAAATATTAAAGAGGGTTTAATTCCGGCAAAAGCAGAATCGAAATATTCTGTTCATAATGATTATTGGACTGTATGTGATTTTTCAAAAGAACCATTAGATATCGAAGACGGTCTGATGCTTGCAGGTCAAGAAGATTTGTATCCTTGGCAAGATGCTAAATATGTTTCTATACATAGCGCATTAGTAGCACCTATTGAGATAGCAGAAAGTGATAAAGAAGTATTGGAGAACTTTAATAAATAATACTATGACTGAAAAATCAAATAACTCACTACAATATAGCCGATTCTTTAAATCACTTAAAAATGTTGTCTCTATTTCAGACGAGAACAATGTTTCCGATATGATAGAAAATGGTTATATAAAGTTCGTTTTGCCACCCAAATGTTTCAATGTGTGTCCTCCTGATGTAAAGAAAATCACAGTACATATTATCCACAGTATAAAAGGGAATGATGGTAAAAAGACCAACGATAATTATCCGGATTTTTCTGATTATAATTTAACGATAGTTTTTGTGGGAAGAGGTAATGATAATATTGAATATATTTGTTCTTGGCATTTGGATTATGAATCCAAAGCGAAACAAAAAAATGCGGGCGATTTAAAAATATTTCATCCGTTATTTCATCTAACTTATGGAGGAACAACTATGCGAAATACTTATGAGTGTTTAGAATGTGCAGGTTATAAAGACATTAAAGAAAGTGCTTTTGTTAAAGGTCAAATTACAATGACTAAGGTTAATGATATGTTGAAAATGGTCATTAAAGATAATGATCAAGTAAAAACATCATTTATTCCATTGTTGTTATTAGCCCCAAGAATTCCATTTTATCCAATGGATATATTTTTGGGAATAGATTTTATCATCAGCAATTTTCTTTCAAAAGAAGTATATAAAGAATTGCAAACTAATGACAATTATAAAGCCATAATAAGAAATTCACAAGAAAAACTTTTAAAACCATATTTCACTGTTATAGCAAGTAATTGGAAAAAAGGAGCATATCCCGCTTTGAATCCTCAAATGTTTAATCAAACGATTATTCCTTCATAGTAACTATGCTCAAATCCCTCACATATCCACCTCACCGCCGCTACAAGTCGCGTTCCGAGTATGAACCTGTCGGTTTCTTTTCGGAATGTTTGTGCAGTGCCAAGAGGTTTGATTTGATGTTGGGATTTTTTTCTACCACCGCCATAAATGTTTTGGCAGACGGCTTCGCCGCTTTTTTGTATGACGGCGGCAAAATGCGTTTTATTATCAACGACATTCTAAATCAGGAAGATAAACAGGCTATCGCCAACGGCATAAGCCAAAGTTTTTTGCCTGAGTTTGATTTATCTGACCTCGAAAACCTAAAAAATACATTGTCGGAGCGGAGCATCCATTTTTTTGAGTGCATTTCGTACTTAATCCGCTGCAACCGCTTTGAAATCAAAATTATATCTCCAAAAGACGGCTCAGGAATATCGCACACCAAGACAGGGCTGTTTTTCGATGGAGAAAATTATGTATCGTTCGATGGCTCGTGCAATTTTTCGCGCACCGCGCTCATCGAAAACATCGAGAGCCTTACCGTATCCTGCGATTGGGACGGCGACATCGAAGCCGCTAAAATTCAAGAAATTAAAGACGATTTTGAAAACGTTTTCTCCGAAAACGACCAAAATTTCAATTACATTTCGGCTGAAAACGTCAAAACTAATATTACTAAAAACTTTACTTCGAAAAACATCGACGAACTTTTAGCCGACGAACTGAGGATTATCGACAAAGATTTTTCGTCAATATCTTTGCCGCAGACCATTGTAAGCGCGTTGAAGAAAACACGCACCAAAATTCAGTCGCTAATCGACACCATCAAGCAAAGCCGGCAACCCAAGCCCGAAAAACCTGAACCCGCCGACCACGAAACACCGCGTTTCCCATATCCGTCGGGTCCTCGCGACTATCAGAAAACCGCCTTTGAAAATTGGAAACGCAACAATCAGAAAGGACTTTTTGCAATGGCAACCGGCACAGGCAAAACCATCACCTCGCTCAACTGCCTTTTAGAAATCTACAACCGCCTCGGCTATTACAAAGCCATCATCCTTGTGCCCACAATCACACTTGTCGAGCAATGGGAAAAGGAGTGCAAGAAGTTTTGGTTTGGAAATATTATAAAAGTTTGTTCAAAATATCCTGATTGGCGGTCGGACATTTCGCGTCTAAAAACAATGGAGTTGCTCGACAAACAGTCGCAACGGTCGTACATCATAATATCCACTTACGCCTCGTTTGTGCGTTCAGATGTTTTTAGGGAACTTAACAGTTTTTCGGCAAGCAAGTTGCTTTTGATTGCCGACGAGGCGCACAACATAGGCGGCGGACTTATGCTCCAAAGGTTATCCGACATCAAATACAGCCGCCGCATTGGACTCTCGGCAACGCCTGAGCGTCAATACAATAGCGAATCCAACCAAAAAGTTTTAGATTTTTTTGGTTGCAAAGATGGCTACACTTTTGAGTATTCGATGCGCGAGGCAATCCAAAACGGTGCGCTTTGCCGCTACTACTATTATCCGCACATCGTAAAACTCACGCAAGAAGAAATGTCTGATTATGTCGAAGTTACCCACAAAATTGTAAAGATGATGGGGCGCACCGATGCCCAAAGTCAAGAAATCTTGACCACGCTTATGCTCAAACGCAAGCGCATAATTCATAAGGCATCAAACAAAAAGAAAGTGTTTGAAAGCATTATGCAACAGGCTTTTGCCAAACGTGGAAATCTCAAATACACATTGGTTTATGTTCCCGAAGGCAACAAACCCGACACCGACGATGCCGACATTTTCAACAGTACCGATATTTTTGACGACGACGAAGAAGCCGAGCGTATGATCAACGAATACACCAAAATTGTCACAAACATCGACAATCATTTGGTTGTTAGGAAGTTTACTTCCGATTCCAAAGACCGTGAGCAGATGTTGAAAGATTTTTCAACGGGCAAGACCGATGTTCTTGTTTCGATGAAATGTCTCGACGAGGGCGTTGACGTTCCGCGCAGCGAACTTGCGATATTTTGTGCAAGCACGGGCAATCCACGTCAGTTTATACAGCGTCGCGGACGTGTGCTCCGCACGCATCCCGACAAACGCAAAGCGGTGATTCACGATTTGATTGTGATTCCCGACGATTATAGTGCTGATAATGAACATTTTCAGTTAGAAAAATCTCTTGTAAGCGGCGAACTCCGCCGTGTACGCGATTTTGCCCTCCTGTCGGAAAACTTAGCCGACACCGAGACAGAATTAGATGAGGTATTAAGCAAATATAGTTTATCAATTTGTTAAAAACGTGCAAATATGGCAAAGTATCTGAAAAACTCTGATAAAATATTACAAGTGGTGCTTAACGATGCCAAACTGATAGAAATTGGCAAATACAAGCCCCAAGAAATAGGCACATTAGACGATGCGCTGTTTTCTGACAACGCAGTTATCAGAACTGTCGCCCTGATGGTTAGCGGATTGTCGCAAAAACTGTCAGAAAAACAGATTTACAACCAAGTGTTTGACTATTTAAAAGGTGAATCGCTATGATAATCAAGAGCATCAATATAAAAAACTTCCGCAGTTACTACGGCAACAATCCCGTGGTTTTTTCCGACGGTCTTACACTGATAATTGGTGGCAACGGCGACGGCAAAACTACGTTTTTTGAATCTTTGGAATGGCTGATGAACACCACAGTTGATGGCAAAAGGTCTGAAAACATATCCGAAAAGCGCAAAGCCGAACTTCTGCCGGGCGAATCTGACGAAACAAGTGTTTCGATGGTTTTTGAGCACGACGGCGACAAGGAACTAGTAAAGCGTTTCCGCTTTTACAAAAACGAAGACGGCTCTGTTTCACTCAATGATTATGAATTTGTAGGATACGACAACGACGGAGCGGAACGCGTTCGTCAAAATGGTGCGACAATGCTCGACAATTGTTTTGAGAGCGAAATCCGCCGTTATTGTATGTTCAAGGGCGAAAGCAATCTCAATATTTTTGCCCGCGAAGAAACCGCTATCAAAAAATTGGTTGAGACTTTTTCGGACATCAAGCAATTCGACGACTTGGAAACCTTGTCGATAACTTGCGAAAACAAGTCGCAAAGTGTGGTTGCCCGTGAAATGCAAAACGATAAAAAGACCGCCGACAAAGCCAAGGAGTTAAACAACAACATCCGTTACACCGACGACAAAATCAACAAAATCGTTGAGGACATTCACACTCTCGAACACAATATCCGCACCTACACCGATATTATCAATCAAATAGAAACCATTCAGGAAACATCCGAAAAATGGCAGGATATCAAAAAGCGCATTTCCGCACTCGAAGATAAAAAAACAAAATATTCCATCGGCGCAAAGATAGACTACAACACAATGTTGTTGGATGAATATTGGATTCTTAAACCGTTTGGCAATATTCTCAACGAATACAGCGACAAGATAAGCAAATTAAGCACCGAAAAACGTCGTCAGGAGCGCGAGGAAGTCCGCCGCAGGGCTGAGGAGAAAGCCAAACACGAAATAATCGAAGGCATTCAGCAACTTGCCAACGGCGCAGAACCGTTGCCGTGGAATCTTCCCGACCGCGAAACTATGTTGAATATGATTAAAGATGAGGTTTGCAAGGTGTGCGGTCGTCCTGCCCCAAAAGGTTCTGATGCGTACAATTTTATGGTAAAAAAGTTGGAAGAATATGTAGAACATATCCGACAGCAACAAATTATAAAGACAGAGAAAGAAAATCAAGACGAAGAACCTCCGCTATTTAGTAAATCATACATTGAGGAACTCAACAACCGTAAAATTAGATATTGCGATAGCGAGGCAGAAAGTTGGATTGCCAAACTCACTCCCGATATTTACGAGACTATTCAGTTTGTTAACACGCAAAAAGAACGATTGGAGCAGGTAAAAAAAGATTTGCAAGATGCCATTGCCGACCGCGACAACCTTTTGATTCAATCGCCCGGACTTACCGCCGAAGCCTTGGACAAATCGTTTAGCGACTACCGTGGCAACTACGAGGCAAAAGAAACAGCAAACATTCGCCTTACCCAACTCAACGCCGACCTAAAAGAATGGAAAGCCAAAAAAGACGGCTTTCTTTCTGAATACAACAGACTTGAACCCACAAGTTCGATGACAAAACTGTATCAAAAGATACACAATGTGTTCAACACCATTCTCTCAGCGGTAGAAAAAGCCAAAGAAAACAACATCGAATCTTTCATTACACTTTTGCAAGACAATGCAAACGAGTATCTCAAAAAATTGAATATAAACGATTTTCACGGCATTATCCGACTTCAACGCCGACCAAACGGCAGTGCGGAGATATTGTTAGAGAGTTCCAACGGTTCTTTGATTACAAATCCTAACGGAGCATTGAAAACCACGATGTATATGTCGGTGTTGTTTGCGGTATCGCAAATCACCACATTAAAGCGCGACAAAGATTATCCGTTGATATTCGACGCGCCTACATCATCATTTGAAGATGTCAAAGAAGAGGTGTTTTACAATGTTATCGACAAAATCAAAAAGCAGTGCATAATAGCCACCAAAGATTTGCTTGTAAACAAAGGCGACGGAGTAAAAGAGTTGAACATCGACAAAATCAATCAGTTATCGTGTTCGGTTTATAGAATACAAAAAGCGGAAGGTTTTGACGAACACGATTTGTCAACTATTCAAACTACAATAACAAAAATCAAATAATTATGGCAGCGGCATTATTATACGAAGAATGGGCAAAACGCAATCCATATTGGGAAAAGCGTTACGAAGAATCGGTAATCAAAAAATTTACCGATTATGGCAAAGGCGAAAGCAGTTACAAAGAAGGCAGAGGCAAACTGTTTGGCGCAGGTTATGAGATAGTTATCATTGCGTTTTTCATAGGCTTGTATTATAATCAGCGCAAAAAACTGATAGCCGATTCCACCAAACGCAAGTCTTTGGGACAGCCAATTCAGTATTGGGGCAACAATGATTCTGGCAAACTTCGCAAAACATATCCCAAGATTCGCGATTATATATTTATTGCCTTGGTTGCCAAATCCGACATAGATTTTCTTGCCTTAGACAAAGGCGAAATCACATTGCGCAAAGCCGTTGATATATTGATGGATACAATGGAAGAATACATCAATTGGGGATTAGACTACATCGAAGACAAAGTTCTTTCCGATTCCAATTATTTCTTTTCCCCGACAGCATTTCTTGATGTTTTCTTAGGCTTTGATTCCGAAGAGGCAGAGAATGAAGATGACGACGAACCAGAGGAGTTGGATTGAGATTTTTTTCAAGATCACAATTTGTGACCTTGAAAAATTGTCATTTGAAGTCACAATTTGTGACTTCAAATTTCCCCCTCATTTAAACATCTCCTCCATAACCACCTGACCCTGAATATCCCTTGCATACAGATTGTCGTATAGTCCTTTGGTGGTAATCATCACAGTGAAGACGGCTTTGCGGGTGTTGGTCTTGGTTTTGAAGACGGAGGCTTTGTGGCGGAGGTCGTCGGAATAGGATTTTATTTGATTACCTCTCAAACAAATCTTCTCCCATCACCTCGCTCTGCACATCACCGCTATAAATGTTGTGCTTGATTCCGTAAGTGGTTATCATTGTGATGTATAGAGATTTTTTTGTGGAGGTGAACTTCCTGAAAAGTTCGCGACGGCGGCGGAGATGTTCGTCGTATTGTTTGTCGATTTCAAACTCGGAAAGCGAAAATTTCATCTCGCAAAGGTTGATTACTTGGTCGCGGCGGTCGATGAGCATATCAATCTGAAAATCAGTGTTTCTGTATGAATACACATTGGATTCTATGCCTGAAATTCCCAATTTTGCCTTAATCTGTTTGATGTGGTGAAAGCACACCTGTTCAAAGGCATAGCCCGACCAAGCGCGTTTCGACGGCGAATCGGTCATATTGGACCAATGGTGGATGTCGTTGCCGGTGTACGAAGCCACATAACGTAGATAAAAAAGCGTAAACAAGTCGCAGAGTTGATACACGGTTTCGCGCTCCTTTTTGCCAAGACCGGTGTACGGACGTATAAAATCGCTGTCAATCAAATCGTTGAGTATTGCTGAGAGTTTGCCGCCGGTGGAAAGTTTCAGAGCCTCGATAATCTCCTGACGGGTCATTCCCGATGCTTTTTTGACAAGAAGTTCAACGATGTTTTTGCAGACCGTTGATTCTCTGAAAAGCGACGAAAACAAAAATTTATATTCCGATTTTAGTTTGGCATTAGTGGCAAAAAACAGTTGGTCGATGTTTTGTGCAAGCGACAATTCTTTTTCCAACATACTCAAATACAGCGGAATACCACCCAAAATCATATAAGTTTCCAATATTTGATAACGGTTGAAGGCAATGGAGCGCGATTTCAGATATTCCTCTGTTTCGGCAAGGGAGAACGGCGAAAGGTAAAGCACATTTGTCATACGGTTGTAAAGTCCGCCCTTGTTGCCAAACAGTTTGTCGCGCATCCAAGTAGTTGCCGATGCGCAGACTATGAGCATAATGTTTTTCTGACTTGCCCCGTAACTATTCCAAAAATACTCAAACGCCTTCAAAAAGTCAGATTTTGGCGTGTCAATCCACGGCACTTCGTCAAGGAAAATGACAATCCGCTGTTTGTCGGCAAGAGTTTCCAAATATTTTTTCAACAATGCGAATGCGTCAAACCAAGTGGATGGGCGTTTCAATTCTTGGTTTGATGTTTCCGACAACTGACGGGTAAACTCTCTAAGTTGTTCAGTTTTAGTTGCTTGGTAGATGCCGGTGAAATAGAAGTCGAATTTGTCGTGGAAAAATTCCTTTATCAAAAAGGTTTTTCCCACACGGCGGCGGCCATATACGGCAACAAACTCGTTTTTGCCTGAGTTGTAGATGCTTTCGAGCCGTTTTTGCTCCTCTTTCCTTCCTATCAATGCGTTTTCCATAAGCCGAAAAATTTATGTTGACGCTGCAAATATAATCAAAAATTTCGAGATACCGGTGCCGTAACTCAATTTTTTTTGGAGTTATGGCACCACTATCGGCGATAATGGTGCCGTAACTCATTTTTTTTGGGACTTACGGCACCATTATCGGGGGTTGGAATTACCTCTCAAACGCCGCTTTGATATTTTCGCTGAAAGTTTTCATGGCTTTTTGGTTGTTCATGATGCCGTGGTAGTCGGTGAAAAGTTCGGCGTGGGGATAGTCAAACATTGTGGAAATATCAAGGTTGATTATTGCTGAATTGTTTGAAATTTTAACGGGTATTTTTACACGAAAATCGTTGTCGATATATTCGGTGGGTTCTCCCTCTGAATCATACACTTGACCGCGTCCTATGTGACAGTTAAAAGCATTGATTTTTTGTTCGGTATCTAAGTAAAGAATGTTGGTTTTCATATAATGATAGCCGCCACCAAGATAGTCGGGCCAAAACATCAATGCTTCGGGCGGATTTTTAAACCTGTAACTGCGGTTTTCGGCTTTGCTGAAGCCAAATGTAAATTCAATACTATCAGCGTTTTGAAGGTTGAAATCTTCTGCCGGAATCCATTGTAAAGTGTTGGCAATTTCCACATCTACATAATGAAAACTTTGCGGATAATTATTTACTGTTTTATCTTTGTATATTACATTAATATCAGATATAAAATACTGAACCTGAGATACTTGATACGTAAGCCCGCGTTGCAATTTATAAATCATTTTGTTGATTTCGAGCGGGTTGTTGTTGCAAGTAAAGGTAAATGTTACGCCGTTTTGTGCCGATGCTATGCCGCACAAAATAATGGCGATGGCTAATGAAAGAATTTTTTTAGGCAAAAGTGTCATGATGTGAGTGGTTTGTATAGTTTAATTACTTTAATTCCATACCCTTTTTCACTTTTGTCACAGCTGCTTCGCCGCCAAGAATTTCGGCAAGACAGATAGCAAAATCAACAGAATGACCTGCGCCAATACAAGTTAAAAGGTTGCCGTCGCGAGTGATGAAATTGCCTGTATAATTGTATTTGGTAGACATTTCGTCTTTGCAGCACGAATGTGAGGTTACGTTTTTGCCAAATCCAATGCCGTTTTTCAAAAGCACAGTTGGAGCACCGCAGATGGCTGCGAGAATTTTGCCCGATTCGTAGTGTTTTTTTGCTAATTCGCCCACTTTTGGGTCGTTGCCAAGGTTTTCATAACCCGGGTATCCGCCGGGAAGATACAGAAGGTCGGCTTGGTCGAAATCCTTAACTTCAGAAATCAAAAAATCGGCTTCCACTTTTATTTTGTTGGATGCGGCAACTTGTTTTTTGTTGCTTATTGATACAGTTTTAACATCGAAACCGGCACGGCAGAAAACGTCGTAGGGCGCAAGAGCCTCTATAACTTCAAAACCGTCGGCAAGGAAAATATACGCTTTTTTCATTGTTTTTTTTAACTATTTATTATTGAGATAATTGTTGAAGTGCATTTGTGATTCGGTCCTCTCCTATCAACTTGGCAGTGATGCGCCGTTTGTCGTCGATAAGATACATTATTGGAGTGCTTACCACGTAGTAATATTCACGAAAACGCGACATATTTTTGGTGTCGCAGAGGTCGATCCAAGGAAAATTTTTGCGTTCAGAATTGGCTTTGATGCCTTCGTAAGAGAAATCATCGTTGCACAGTGTGTAAATTTGATAGCCGTTTTGAAGCAATCGATCGTAATAAAATTTTATAGCATTTTCGGCGCTGTCGCAATGTCCGCAGCCGTTTGCCCAAAACATCAGAAGGATTGGTTTGTTGCCCGCATAATCAAAAATATTGATGGTGTCGTCGGTGCCCACTCTACGTGCCGAAAAATTGTGTGCATCGTATCCCACAATCGACGAAGAGTATATATTTCGCTGTTGCTCAATCATTTTACGAGTTTCGTCGGGCAGATTTTTTACCGTGTCGGATAGAAAATAACTATCGGCAATATGCACAAACACTTCGTTCATTCCAAGCTTGTAAAACGTGCGGTAAAAATTCAAAAGATAAGCCGTAACGTAGTGATACACATCCATATTCTTTTTGCTCATAGCAATTATACGGTCGGTTTGTCGCATAATCTCATAGGGATTGTTTTCGATATGACGGGCAATATGAGCGCGAACACATTTGTAAAAAAACGGCGTGCGCAAAAGTCCCGGCTGAGCAAAATTGATGTAATGAAACATACTGTCGCCCGGAAAGTTGGTGGCATTCAAACCGTTGAGCACATCGGCTAGCATGGTATTGGGATAAGAAGCCACCTCATTGCGCCAAGCCTGTTCGTATTGGCTGTCGATCTTGCTAAGTTTCAGTTCTATCTGTTCAAGTTTAGAAGAATCTTTCTCGTATTTTTTTGCCGTGTCGAGGTCGCGTTGTTGTTGAACCAAGTGAGTCATACGGCGTTGATAGTCGAAAAAAATGGCATTGACATCCGAACCCGTTATTTTCATCGTTTTTTGCGGGTCGTTGGCAGAGCATTTCATCAAAAAATTTTGATTATCCTTATCTATCAATAAATCAACGTATTGACCGCTGCCGTTCATTATCACAGAATATATTCCTGCAGGCAAAAGAGTATTGCCCCGAAACACATAAACACCCTTTTCGGTTGGTGCTGAGTCGGTTACAAGATACTGTTTATCTTCGTAATAATATGCAAGACGTACTTTTTGCGGTTCGGCGTCGGTGAGTTTGAGTTTGATTTCATACCCCTGACCCATAGCGCCGAGCCACAGCAACATAAACCATATTGCGGCAAAAATCCTCATAGGTTATTTTTCTCCCCTTTTGGCCTTGTCGTCCTCTATCATTCTAATAAGTTCGTAAGCCTGCTGATGGGCAATACGTTTGGCGATAATCTCTTTTTTCTCGTCTAAAAGATAGAACGTGGGGGTGCTGTTTACGTCGAAATTGTCGCGATATTGGTCAAACGGATTCCAACAGTTGATCCATCCATCGGCAATCATTTTTTTCTCTTTTACAAAGTCGAACCATTTGTTGATATGACGGTGAAGGTCGGTGAGTTTGTCAACGCTGCGGTTCATATACACAGCCCAAACTTTTACGCCTTCGCGTTGAAGAGTGTCTTTGTAATATTGAAATAGTTTGGGCATTTCCTCTTTACAGTGGCTGCAATCAGGTTCCCAAAACACTATAAGAGTGTATTTTGCAGGCGTTTTGTGCATATCTATATAGCCGTCAAACTTGTTTACAAGATTGTCGAGAATACGCACTACATCGTTGCGGCGAGCCTCAAAATCAGGTTTCTTAATTTCGAGTTCAGCGCCTTCGGTTTTTAGCACCTCGGTAAACGGTTTGAGAGCGTTGATACGATTTGTGTCGGTGGGAAGTTTCTGAAGCACAAGGTTTTTAGACTTATTACCCACAAGACAATTCTCTTTTTTGGTAATTTTCTTTTTAAGTTCGGTTTTAAAAGAGTCGGTATCCCAAACGGCATCTTTAACGTAAATTTCTGCAAGTGAGCAATATACATTCTCTGCCATCATCGATTCGCTCTTGGCATACTTATTAAAGAAATAAACAAGCATAAAACGGAAAAGTTCATCATTTTCGCCCTTTACCAATTTGCCTTTGGGACGGGTAGCATTTACCAACCAATTAGTCTCTTTTATCAGAGAATCAGGCACTTGCAAAACTACTTGATCAATATATCGCTGAATTTTGGGTTCGTAGAGCACGGTGCGCAACAAACGTCCGTCAGACACAGGAAAATTGTCGAAATAGTGAGCCTTATAGTAGAAGTAACGTTCGTTTTGGTCGGTAATGGATGCTGGCACTTCTACTTCGCGAGTGGCTGTCAAAAATTTCGAGAAAAACATGTCGGGATATTTGGTGATTTGCTCCTTATAATGAGCCTCAACACGTTGATTTATAGCCTCTTTGTCGGCATCGGTCTTTGCCTTTTCGTAATCGGTGCGACATTTGCCCAAAAACTTCTGATAATCAACAAAAAGTTGGTTTTGAAGATCGCCGGTAATCACCATATTTTCGAGAAATTTGGCAGGAATAGTATCATTTTCGATTGAAAATTTCTGATTATCATCAATCATAATATCAAAATAATTGCGATTTGGCAGAAAAATAAAGTACATTCCGCCGGGCAGTTTTTTCTTGCCTTTGAACACGCCAAAACCCTTACTATCAAGTTTTACGGTATCGTCGGGGATAAGACGCTCGTTGAAATGGTGACCAAGAATAACGGTGTCGCCCGGAATAGACTTGATTTTGATACCGATTTCGTAGCCCTGCGCCTGCAATCCGCCGCACAAGACACACAACAGCAATGCGATAAATATCTTTTTCATCTTTCGATCTTTTTAAATTAGTTTCTCAATTATAGTCAAAATAATTAACGGTTTAGTTGCCCGCCTATTCTACAATTTAACGTTTTTTAGCAGGAAACAAAGATAAGGAATTATTTATACAGGTCAAATCGTTTTTGCAAAAAAAATAGAAACCTATATATTTGCACCGAAATTACAGGAAACATCGAGCCGCCTAACAAAGGGTGTAGAATAATTTTTTAAACAATAACAAAAATGAAAAAACTAAGCAATTTACTATCAGCAAGCCTTTTACTAATTTTATCCCTTGGCGTGATGTCGTGCAGCAAAGACAAGGACGACGATGATGTAGAACTATCAGCAGCCAGCCTCGTCGGCATTTGGGATTCAACTAATGAAGAATATTATATCGACGGAGAAAAGTGTGATTTTGAAGACTTTATTTTTTTGACCTTAGGCAACATAGTGAATTATGATTGGAATGGTGACGGTGTAATTGATAAGAATGATATTAGTTTTTTGAAGTTGGATAACCCTACGTCAACTTATATGGAATATGCAAGCGATGGCACAGTAACTACCAATATCACCTTAACCGTAGGTGATACAGATTCCTCAACAGAGGGAAAGTGCAAATTCGAAGTATCAGGGAACAAAATAATCTTAACCGAGATTGATGAAACCGGCGAAGAAGAAGTAAATCAGTATAATCGTGAAGTAGTGTCTTTCGACGGCAAAACTATGTCACTTAAGGGTGAAGAAAGCAATAAAGAGGGTCACATTTGTTATACCGTAACTACTTGGACCAAACGATAGGTTTTTATTATCCATTAAAAAATGTAGCGACGATGTGCACATCGTCGCTACAATCAATAATTATCCAATAAAATTTCAATTATTTCACATTCACCCTCACGCCCTCGCTGTGTGCAGTAAACTCAGGTGCGTACATACATTGGATTGAGGTGATGCCGTTGGAGAAGTTGCCTCGGTGCTGAACAAAGAGACGGTACTCAAACACGTAGGTACCTTTGCGGAGAAACTCGATGAAGAAGTTGGTGGAGGCATCTTTGGTGCATTGATAGTAGCCGAGACCATCTTGATAACGGTAACCAGAGAACACGTCGGCAGGCTCGAAGCCCGAAGCACGCATATCTTTGAGGTGAACATACTCCATATCGCGGTCGGTGCGGATTTCGATGCGTACAACAATTTTGTCGCCGGGTTTGAGTTCGGTGTTGTCGGTTACGGGTTCGATCACGGTGCCGCGGTCGGTAACCTTCTCGCGGAAGAGTTTTTTGGATAGTTTGAGCGGTGTTTCGGCAAAAGTGATTTTGTCTAATTGCTCAAAATATTGCCAATAGAGAGCACCCCAAGCCACATTACGATTGGGATTTGTAACCGAAACATTGCCCATTCCGGGTTTCACAGCGTCGCCACTCCAAGATGTTTTGAAATAGCCTGTGCCTGCCTCGGATTTGATGTCGGGATTGGAGTTGGGGTCAACAGCCTTTCCGTCGAGTTTTATTTCGCAAATTTTGCTATCGGCAAGCACGTCGGTACCGCGGAGAAGCAAAGCGTAGCAAGCCTCAGCGGTGGCTTTGGTGGTTTTCCAATCGTTGGTTTGCTTGTTTTTCAAGAGCCAGATTTTCAGTTGGTCAACGGTTTCTTGGTCGTTGCCCACCTCGTCGAATGCTTCAATGATAATAGCCTGAGTTTCAATGGGAGCTTGCTGCCAAAGGAATCCTGCGAGATTGTCCACGAAGTACATTCCCATCTCTTCGTTGGTAGTGGATTTTTCTTTGAGCGATTTGAGAATATCCTTGGGAACGGCTGTGCTGCCAAAACGGTTGAGCGCCAAGCAAATCATTGCCTGAGAGTATTTTCCACAGGAGAGCCAATACTCTTCGGCTTTGCCTTTAAAGAAATTAAACGCCTCTTTGGTTTTGCCCGGAATTTCTTTATCCTTAAAGAAACTGCGAGTATAAAGATAGTCAATAGCGGTGAAGGTCAAGAAGTTGCCTTTTTTCAATTCATCTTCTTTGTGCCAACGTTTCAATTCCTTGTAATACTTAGCAATCATTTCGTCGATATAGTCAACAGCCTTGTCCGCCATTTTAGCGTTTTGCGGAGCGTCGAAGGTCTTGATACCAAGACGTTTGAGGTGTCCGATACCCGAAACAATCTGCATAGTTACATAGTCGCTTTCGGGCATACCGTCGAACCACGGCCAACCGCCTGAGGGATATTGGTTTTTGCGGAGTTTTTCTAAGGTTCTGCTCTCCTCGCCTGCTATGCGGCTGAGGTCGAAAAGCAATCCTACACGCTTTTTGCGCTCGGTTTCGTTTGCGCCTTGCATTACCCAAGGAGTCTCTTGAAGAAGCACAGATTTTAGTTCCTCGTTCTTTTCAAGATTTGAAATAAGTTCTTGGCTGTTGGTGTTTTTCCAAGCGTCGAAAACTGCCTTGATTTTGGGTGATGAATTAGCAATGTGAGCGGCAATACTGTTGGCATACAAACGACTGAATGTCTGTTCGTTGCACTCGTAAGGATATTCCATCATATAGGGCAGAGCCTGAATTGCGTACCAAGCGGGATTTGAGGTAAATTCCAATGTAAGTTTGTGGTGGCGCAATGTGGAAGAATTACCCGAGGAGATGAGTTTTTCAAACTTGTAATTCTTTGTTTGATTGCCGTTTATGGGCAATGGTAACGATTCTGTTACCAACATACGATTGCTCATTACAGGGATAACTTTTTGTTCGCCGTCGGCAAAATTACCCGATTTTGCAATCACTTTGTAAGCCAATGCGCTGTAACGTTCGGGGATTGACAATTCAAATTCGAGCGAGGCATTTCCGCCGGCTTTACAAGTAAAGTTTTGATTGGGATTTTTAACTACCGATTCCACTTTTTTATCGGTGAACGGGTCAAAAATCTCTATTGTTACATTGCCCGAAAGAGCATTTTCTGTGAGGTTTCCAACTTTTACGGGAAGAATAATTTTATCGTTTTCGCGGAAAAATCTTGGGGGATTTGGCTGAACCATCAATTGTTTTTGAGTAATCAACTCTTTTTGAGCTTTTACATATTGCAATGTTTTGGTGTGCGCCAATCCAAGCATTTTCCAAGTGGTGAGCGATTCGGGAATAGTAAACTCTATTGAAATTTCGCCGTTTTCGTCGGTGCGGAGTTCAGGATAGAAAAACGCCGTTTCGTTGAAGTTTTCGCGGACCTTAACTTCGGGTTCTGGTTCTCCATTGGCTTCGGATTCAACTGCGCCGGTGGTAGCCATATTCATCATAGCGTTTGGTGCCATCTTAGCGCTCATCTGCATTGATTCTGCCTGAGCCATCATCATTGGAGCCTCATCTTCACATTCCTCCACAGCCATATCTTCGTCCATACGTGCCGATTTGCGCATTGTACGGGCTGAGCCAACCATCGCATCCATAGCAATATGACCACCAAAATATCCGCCTCGACGCGGGGTACGGTAGTGATAATTAAACCAATAAAGTTCTCCGTATCTGCAAGAATAATATATGTGATAAACATCGCGACTCATAACGTGTTCCGAACCGCGAGTGCCAAAAGACGGGGTGTCGAAATAGAGGTTGCAATAGATGTATTTATTTGGGAAACTGATGTTGCAATAGTTGGCGGCAAAAGCATCGAGCGATTTGTCGTAAAGCGTGGCAACCATTTCGGCTGATACGTTGCGACCATTGTTGTCGGTGATTTTGAGTTTCCAAGTTTCGTTTTCGCCGGGCTGCAATTTGTCGCGGAACGATAGATACTCGATGTTAAGATTTTTTTCCACATCGGGCACTGTTATGCTAACGGTTTGTTCGTAGTGGCGATTGTTGGCAACGAGGCAGAAAAACAGTTTCATATTACCAATAAGTTCCTTAGTAATAGGAATTTCGATAATTTTGGTGGCATTGCTCAATGAAATATATTCGCATTTCAACTCGGTGTTGCCGTAATATAGTTTATAAAGTATACTTGCATTTTTTTGCGATGTACCCACAAGCACTTTTGCCACGTCGCCAACTCGGTGATCTTTTGTAAGAAGTGTGGCGTCAAGAAACTGTGGCTGAGGCAATTTGCCATCTTTTTCGCCTGCAACGGTAAAGTACGATTTGCGACTCATTTCGCGACCGGTTTTAGGGTCTTTTGCCGTTACTTCGATTAGATAACTACCTGATTCAGCGGTTTTTAATTCATTAATAACGTATTTGGTAGATTTTTCGGTGTCGAAATCGCGAGTGGCAATCACCTTGCCTTTTGCAAAGTTTTCGGGCTGATCTTCCTCGGCATAAACACATCCGGGAAGAAGTTTTTGCCATTCGTCTTTGGTGTAAGAAGGCGTGTTTGGCGTAGACCACGAGCGACGGCGCAAAAGTCCGTTGTCGGTAAGGTGCGTAACTGTAAGGCGACCTTTAACTTTGAGAGGCATTCCGTCGAGATTGTCGGCAGAAACTTTGGCCTCGAAATTAGAGTTGCGGAAATTTTGCGAAGACATTCCAACATAAAGATGCAACGACGAGTAACCCACTGTTACACTTTGACTTGCCGAACGAGTTTCGCCGCTGTGGTCGGTAATGTCAACCGAGGTAATATAGTTGAAAGCCACTTCGGGAGCATTGCCAGCCATGGGGTCGGGCTCTGCCTTAAAGGTAAATTTAAAATCGCCGTTTTCGTCGGCTGTTACCGTGCCGTGAACTATCTCCACAGGGTTTTGGTTCAAAGGCATAAAGAAATAATAGCGGTGAAAATCGAACTTAGGACGGCGTTGAACACGGAATTTAACCTCTGCCCCATCGATTTTCATGCCCGAATAACTTTTGGCATTGCCCGTAACGGTGATTTCGTCGTTGACAATGTACGAACCCTCTATGCTATTGAGATTTACCTCAAAAGTAGGACGTTTGTATTCCTCTACCCTGATTTCCTTGCGGTAAGTGTGGTTAACGAGAATGGTCATACGTCCGTTGAGCAATCCTGTGGGAATCTCAAACGAACCGCTAAAAGTGCCGTATTCGTTTGATACAGCGTTCATAAAGCCAATTTCTTTGTCGTTGACATCGCGCAAACCTATGCCGCAACGTTTGCCCACAATAGGTTCGGAAACTCGCTCTTTATTAGTACGTAACGCGTATGCCTTAAAGTAAACGGTTTGTCCGGGACGATAGATGGCGCGGTCGGTAAAAATCTGAATGTTTTCGCCCTCAGGGTTGTCGATGTAGGTGTTGAAATTTACGTAATCATTATATAAGGTGTCCTTGCCGGGACCAGTGGCTTTGAGTGTGTAGCGGTAATATTTGTCGCTATAACGCTTGACAAGCGCAAAGCCGTTTTTGTCGGTTTTTACCTCCGAAGCCTTTTCTAAAACATATTTGCGGCGCAATTTGCTGTACTCCTCGTAATAAAGCGAAAGGGTAACGCCCTCCAAAGGTTCGCCCGTGGTGCGCGAGGTAACATAATATTGACGCTGAAAATCTTGGGCAGTGGGTATGCTACTGATTACCAAGTTAGAAATGGTGAGCGAAGCAAGTTGAATGTTGGTGTTTTCGTCGAAAGAAGCATCGTCGCTGACCAAAAGCAAATAAAAACCATTGTCGGCAAGTTTCGGGAAAACAATTTCGGTGGTGCGATCAAGGAAATCACCCTTGTCGGGAATCTCCTTAGAAAATTCTGCCACTTGTTTGCCGTGTTTCAAATAGCCTTTGAGACGTTTTTGGCGATTGTAATCACTTTGGTTGATGTCTTCATATTTGTCGCGGTCTATTTTGAGAACCTTGGCGTAAAGTTTAGAAATATTTTTGTAATGCACCAAAGCGGGGAAATTGCAATTGGGCGCAACCACTTCTTCTACATTAAAGGTAAAACCCTTAGTCTCAATCTGTTGAATAAGGTTATAAGCTGCGGTTTGGTACTCCTTGTCGGCAGATTCGTCGGCAACAATTTTGGAGCAAATATCGTGAGCCATTTTGCGATATTGATTGTTGCCCTCGCCAAACTCCTTAACGTCAGCTACTTGACTATAATAAAATTGTGCAAGCGTGAAATCAACAGCCGCTTTATATTTAGAATTAGAAAAACGCTTTTGCAAACGTTCAAGAGTTTCTTTAAGTAATTGAAGCTTATTATCTTGCGACGATTTGTTAGATACAAACTCCAAACGGAAAAGCTCCATATCCACAAGGGCATCATCGTTTTTGGCGTTAATGCGTTGTTGAGCAAGTTGTTGCAATATTTTTGCTGCGTTGTAATTCATCGACAGCGAATCGTCGCATTTGATATCGAGATTTATAAACTTCTGTAAATCAAAATATTCCTCACCGGCATAAAAGAACGTTTCGGGCGTGGGAGTGCGCAAGCTTTTAACAATGTCAATAGCCTCGTAAGCCACATAGTCGTAGAGCGTTGGGCGACAAAACGACGGTTTTGTACCCTTGTGCGCCACATTCGGAAAATCGTCGGCGGTGTATTTCATCAATGTTTCGGGCTCTTGCAATGCCTTGTGAATGTATTTAAGAGCCTCAGTATTAATCATATCAATAGTCCACGTTTCGAGGTCGGGATTGTCGAAACCCTCGGTGTTGGTGCGGCGGATAATTGAGTAATAGTTTTCGTTTGAATATTGCTTGTAGAGGTCGGCAATTAGGATATAAAGTACAGATTTTGAAGGCATTGCCACCTCATCAGCATCTTTGATAAGACGGTTGAGATGAGTTTGAAAAAGCGAATCCTCAAACTGTTGCTTCATTTTCATCTTGTAAATCGACGATTTGATAAGTTCGTCGCCATTGTTGTCGGTTTTGGCATAGTTGTAGATTTGCTCCACAACTTCGAGTGCACTTTTGGGCAAGCCCTGCCGGTCGAAAGAGTCAACCTTCTGCCACAGAGCCTTGTAATCATCAGGTGGAATTGTCATATTATTCAGGTTTAAATTATTATTCGCAAAAAACTGCGCCGCCAGCCACAGCCAAAACGGCAGCAAAAGCAATGTAAAAATGTGTCTCATATCAAAAATTTTTTTTGTTAAAGATACTATATTTTTGCAAACGGAAGAAGAAATTGAAAAGATTTTTTACCTTTTTTTCTCCTCCATTAAAAAATAATCCCTACCTTTGTGCACAATAAAAACATAACAAACCATAAAAAAACAATATAGAAATGGCAAAGATGAATTTTGGCGGCGTTATCGAGAATGTGATGACCCGCGAAGAATTTCCTTTGGAAAAAGCACGTGAAATCTTAAAAAACGAAACCATCGCCGTAATTGGTTACGGTGTACAGGGTCCCGGACAATCGCAAAACCTCCGCGACAATGGTTTTAATGTAATTGTTGGTCAACGCGCCGGCAAAACTTTCGAAAAAGCCAAAGCCGACGGTTGGAAACCCGGCGAAACACTTTTCTCAATTGAAGAAGCCTGCGAAAAAGGCACTATTATAATGTGTCTTCTTTCGGATGCCGCTGTAATGTCGGTATGGCCTACTTTGAAAAAATATCTCACAGCCGGCAAATCGCTCTATTTCTCACACGGATTCGCCATCACTTGGAGCGACCGCACAGGCGTGGTTCCTCCCAAAGATATCGACGTTATAATGGTTGCCCCCAAAGGTTCGGGCACATCGTTGCGCACAATGTTTCTCGAAGGTCGCGGCCTCAACTCGTCGTATGCTGTTTATCAAGACGCTACCGGCAAGGCTCTCGAAAAAACCCTCGCACTCGGTATCGGTATCGGTTCGGGCTACTTGTTTGAAACCACTTTCCAACGCGAAGCCACATCCGACCTCACCGGCGAACGCGGCTCACTTATGGGCGCTATTCAAGGCTTGCTCTTGGCTCAATACGAAGTGCTCCGCGAAAACGGTCACTCTCCTTCGGAGGCTTTCAACGAAACTGTTGAGGAACTCACACAGAGCCTTGGACCTCTATTTGCCAAAAACGGTATGGACTGGATGTATGCCAACTGCTCTACCACAGCACAGCGCGGTGCATTGGATTGGTTCCCCCGTTTCCACGACGCCATCAAACCCGTGGTACAGAAACTTTACGAAAGCGTAAAATGCGGCAACGAGGCTCAAATCTCTATTGATGCCAACTCTAAACCCGACTATCGCGAAGGTCTCGAAAAAGAACTCAAAGCTCTCCGCGAAAGCGAAATGTGGCAAACAGCCGTAACAGTACGCAAACTCCGTCCTGAAAATAATTAGTATTATTTAGTTGTTTCCATAGATAAACCGCAGCCGGATATGCCTAAGGGTGTTTCCGGCTGCTTTTTTTGTCTACTATTTTAGCCGTTTGTCCACTTATAAAAACCGTTTGTCCACCCCTATAATAATACAATGCACTACTTTAGCGGTACGAATTTTTAATAAAGTACTAATATATCAAAAGCAATTAGATTATGAAAAAGGTAAAACTTTCACTGCTGACAATGTGCGCAGCTGCACTAACAGCAACAGCCTTATCAGGATGCTACAAAGGCGAACTCTACGACATTGACGAGCCTGAAAACCTCCAAGACAGAATAAAACAAGCTGCAATTAACAATGCAAATAAGAAACAGACAGGCGATTTTGTGTCGGTAGAAGAACCCTATCAAGTGGGCATCACAGGCACATTCAAAAACGCATATTGGTCAACATTCTCCAAGTATTACAAACTTGGCAAAGGTGACACTCTCACTCTCAAATTCAGAAATTATTCCGACTGCAAAGCTAACTACGACAACTGGTGCTGTTTTGTAACATCAGATGCTGATCTCAACGCTCCCGAAGGCTATGAAGAATATGCAGGACAGCGTGCCGACCGTTGGGATAATATTCGCCAGCAAAACGCCTCATTCTCAGGCACAATGACATCTCTCAGCAATGACGAAGAATGGGCAGCTTGGCTTAAAACTATGAACAAAGCCGACGTGGAAATCTCAGTGATAAGAAACCACGCAGGAATGGTTAAAATACTATCCACCACTATAACTTCCGACGGCAAAGAATGGACTTGCGACCAAGATGGCATTATCACCACCGGCGATTATGTTAGGGTAATAATGGTTTGCGAAAGATCTTACTTGCAATTCTACTATTCAAACAAGGTGGGCGAAGAAGACCCGAAATCTACAATTGGCGAAGTTGACACCGGCGAAGACCACTTCCCTGTTTCAATTGCTATAGATAACTACCCCACAGCATTGGAACTCGGCGACGAAGATTATTGGAAAAACGGTGAGGCTACTATTACATTTGACAATGGAGCTACCATCACCGCTAAAACCAAGGATATTACATTTACAGTGCCCGACTTAACCACCGTGGGCAAAAAAACAATTATCCTCTCGTACAGCAAATCCAAAAAAGGCGGATACGGTCAAGCCGTGGCCACAAGCTATCAAATTGAGGTAACCAACAAAATAAGAAGTATTTCGGCTAAATACATTGGCTCTAACAAAACATTCTACTATTTCGACAATCCTGTAGAATTAATACCAAGCTTATTTGAACTCGCAGCAGAATATTCCGACAAATCAACCGGAACAATAGATGTTAAAAATGCAACATTTACACTTAATACAGAAGGCAAGGTAATAGCGAAATACAACGATTATGAATGTGAAGTTGACGGTATTATTACAGCAAAAGGAAAATCCGCTGCCGGTACTCCCGATAAATCTTCATCATGGCAAGCAACTCAATTTGGCGAGGTTGAAGGCGGTCAAACCAAAACTGTAAAAGTGTTTGTTTACGGTCGCGGCGTAAACGATTGGGAATGTGCATTGCCCGAAATAGTAGGAGCTAACGGAGGTTGGACTTTGTGTTTCAATGGTAACAATTGGGGCTTTAATGAACCCACAATGACCGGAGAAATAATTAAAAACGATTTCTTCATCGAAAATGTATTCAGCCACGAGGATCGTAAAAACGAGACAACCAAAGGATTAGACTTTACAATAACGTTTACCAACAACGGTGATGGTACTGCGGTAATCAGCGAAACAGCCACCACTTCTGATGGTGTTGAGCGCACAATTACCTTAAAAATGTCGAATGTACCTACCACATTTAATACCGATGTTACTATCGATGGTGCGTATGTTGTATTCCACGACTAATTCATAAAGGTCTCATAAAAAATCTCCCCATAAAAAATCCCCCGCAGGCCGGAAACCTACGGGGGATTACTTTTTATTTAGTATTCAAAAATAATGGACTATTTAACTCGTTTGCCCCAAAGGGTGTAGGTAAGTTTCCAATGTGAACCTGCAAAAACAATGGTTACAACGCCTTTTTCCCAATCGAGTTCGCGCTCAACGCATACTACTACAGAGCCGGTAGAGTTGGGCAAATCGTCGGATGTAAGAGTAAGCCAACGTTTGGCGGCATCGTATGTCCAAGTGCCTTTTAATGCACCGGAAAGTGTGCCGTCGGCATTGATAATAAGATTGTTGGCTTCAGGTTCGTCTTGTTTGCCATAGTTGTAGCCAAGATTGATAAGTTCGTATTCGCCTGCGATATCGTCTTTGGCAACATCGGTGCTGTAACCGCCTGAGGCTACGTTGGCATAACGTTCGGGAAGGGCAATGGGCCAAAGGTCGTCGGGTTCTTCGGGCGAACGCGGACACCAAACCAATTTGCGCACATGACCCATCATCAATGCGTTAGAATATTGATTGCCGCCTACGTTTGCAGGAAATCTGCCTTGCGACATATAAAACCACTCTTTGGTCTTATCGTTTTGAAAAACAGCACAGTGCGAAATTCCAACCCATCCGTTGCCGTCTTTAAACTTGTAAGGATGTGTTACAATGGGGAAAACTTTTGTAGCCTCGTCGCCGGCGGTAAAGTTGGCGCCACGATTGGTTAGGTAAGGACCTTCGATATTTTGCGAACGTACTACGCGGGTGTTGTAAGGCACATCAAGACCGTCCCACGCCATAAACAAGTAGTAATAACCATCTTTGTAGATAATTTCGGGAGCTTCGGCAGCTTGCCAACGCGACAATCCGCGAGTGGCAATGCGTTTGCCATATCGAGCTTCAAGGTCGGTGGCATTGTCGGCGTAGGGTTCGCCCATTCCTATAAGGTCTTTGCTGTTGACAGGTTTGCCGGTTACGGGGTTGATTTCCAAAAGGGCAAATCCCGAATGCCACGAACCGTGTATCAAATAATGTTTGCCGTCGGGACAAACTATATATGTGGGGTCGATGGCATTGTAATAAAAATAGCCGTCCCAATTGGTTTTGCTAACGCGATTATAATCAACACCTTTGTCAGACGATGAAGTGGTAACGTAGCCAAGATCTGTCCACGCCGAAGGACCACCTGCGGGGTCGGTAGTTTCCATTACGCCTATAAACGAACGCTCGGTCCAAGAGTTGTCGTAGTTGGCGTCACCGGCTTTTCCGTTGCCGATATAATTATCACAAATTACTGAATAATAAAGCCTTACTTTACCATTAACTACACGAGCGCAAGGAGCCCAAAAACCTTCGGCAATATCGGCTTTTTCGATTTGTGGCAGACCCATACGCGAGCGAATAGCGTTGAGCGAGTCGGCAGCCCACTGCGGGTATTCGTTCATAATGCCAGGAATCCATTCCCAGTTTACAAGGTCGTAAGAGCGTTTGCCCTGAAAATGTTTTCCGTTGGTATTTTTGAGATGTTCGTTGCCGTAAGAGGCATCAGTGCCAAACATATAGTACATTCCGTTGTAAAAGAAAACGGTTGGGTCGTGGGTGTTGGCAAGATTCCATTCCGAATGTTTGTCCCAGCCGGAATACGATGCATAATTGTCTTTGTAGACCTGATTTGGAATTATAAATTCAGGATTCTGAGGCAATTGCGACGGGTCAGAATGTTTTGTGGTGTCTACCTCGGGCATTGCAGGCGAATGTTCGTCGGAATCTTTGCTGCACGACGAAAACACTATTGCCACTACTGTGGTTAAATACAAAAGTTTTTTCATATCGGTATCTTTTTAATGGTTTACAAATATACAAAAAACTCCCTTACCATTTAGTAAGGCAAGGGAGTAGTGATAGAGTAGAAAAATATTTTATTGAATACCTATTCCTGTAACAACAGGATGAACGGTAAAATCTGGCGTATTGGCTGTGCCGTTGTTGGCAGAATTACCTTTGAGGTTAGGATTGTTGTTCATATTAAAAATGGTGATGGGCAAATATTCATGACCTGCCGACCAATGCGAGAATGGATCGTCATCAGCTTCGTCGAGCGTTTCGGGCATTACACCAACTTTTGCAGCGTTGTTCCAAAATGTGCAAGCGTGTTTGCGAAGTTGTTTTAAACGACCTTCGTTGTAGAGCCATCCCCAACGGATAATATCTTGCATACGACCGTGTTCGCAACCAAACTCTGTGGGACGTTCTACATTGGCAATCTGTTCAAAAAGAGCATCGGCATCAGCAAAATCGGCAAGTAAAAGATCTTCGAGTCCGGCACGTGAACGTACTTGATTGATCCAATCAATTGCTTGCTGAGTGGGACCCGAAATTTCGTTTTCACATTCGGCAGCACGGAGCAATACGTCGGAATACCGCATCAAGCGAATGTTAACACCACACGAAAGACCAGCTGCAGCCACTTGTCCATAAAGATTTTCGCGAGCGGTAGTATGTTTTGCCACCGAAATACCCATACGTTTTCCTGTGGTAACGTGTTGATCATATTCTTCGGTAAATGCCTTATTTCCAAATCCGTCCATAGTGTTGTAATCGTCTTCGTAAGATATTAAAGTCCAATAAAGACGAGGGTCAACAGTACCTTCTTTGGTGCGTTGCGATTTAAATGTTTGATAGAGCCAAGGAGTAGAAGCAAGGTCGTTCCAACCAAGAATGTCGCCATTGCCAAAAACTGTTTCGAGAGCATGTCCTTGAGTAGAAGATTTTGAATTGTTGGCAGCGGTCCATTCCATATCCGAACCACCTACACCATAATCCAAGAACTGAATTTCCCAAAGCGATTCGGGAGTGTTTTCTATAGTTGAGCGGAAATTGTCGCCATAATCAGCATTCAGTTCGTAATGTCCGTATTTTTCGTTGATTATGTCTTTAAGTACTGCGAGAGCCTCGGCATATTTGTGACGAAACATTAAAGCACGTGCATAATAGCCGGCGGCAGCACCACAAGTGGCACGACCTTTTTCCCATTCGCCGCCTTCATCGCGAGAAGGTAGTAGTGTCATTGCCTCTTTCAAGTCGTTCTCAATCTGGTCGAAAATTTCGTTTTGAGTGTTGGTAGAATCCATCAAATCTTGAATAGAAACAGCATTGTAGTCGGTAATGAGGGGAATATTCTGATAATAGCACGAAAGTTCGTAATACGAAAGTGCGCGAATAAAAAGTCCCTGTCCAAGAACACGTTTGTAAACATCGCTATTTGGGTCGAGTTCTGATTTTTTTACATTGTAAATAAGTTGGTTGCAAGTGTTGATGGTGTAAGAAAAATCACGAAGCACCCAGTGAAGCGGGCTGTCATCGTTGGAAACAGCCTGCGAAGCATTTAGATAATCATATCCGCGCCACCAATCGTTGTCGGAATATGAATTAACTTCATCACCTGCCACCACGTCTAAAAGATAACCCACGCGTGCATAAGTACCCTCAATGCGGATACGGTTGTAACAGGCAATAACACTTTCTTCAAGGTCGTTGGCGTTGAGACCAAATTCAGAAATTGCTTGCTGATTTGGGTTTACGAGGTCGAGATTGTCCTCGCATGCTGTTATGCCGGTTAACGCCACTAGTCCGGCTAATGCTATATTTTTGATTTTCATAATTATCCAATTTTTAAACAGTTAAACGATTAGAATGAACATTGAAGTCCGAACATGATAGTACGTGGTGTCGGAAAAGAACAATAGTTTAAGCCGGGGGTAAATGTGCCGGGAGCATAGTCGATATTGTAACCTTTGTATTTGCTGAATGTAAATACATTTTGACCTGAAACATAAGCTCTTACATTAGTAACTACGCCTTTAAACCAATCGTCGTTGAAATTATAACCGAGTTCGATATTGGCGATTTTCCAATAGTTGGCGTTTTGAATTTTGCGCTCGCTAAAAAGGTCGTTCCAAAGAAGAACACTGTGACCAGCCTCGGTGGCAGAATAATAAACATTAGGCGAACCCTCATCCATTACTTTAGGATCTTTGTTGCCAACACCGTAGCAACTTGTAAGAGTGTTGTAGATGTAATCAGAAACATGATAACCAAGTGCACCAAATGTAGAAACGGTAAGGTCGATGCCCTTCCATTCGGCTCTTGCGCTGATACCAAAACTGAGTTTGGGCATACCCGAGCCAAGTATTTCGCGGTCGGTACCGGTGATTTCGCCGTCGCCGTTGATATCTTCGTAGAGACAATCACCTACGCGAGCACCTTGTTGATATTCGGTTTTGCCTTTATCAGCTGCGTATTGATTCCAAGCGTCGAGTTGCTCTTGCGATTCAATTAAGCCAAGATATTTATAACCGTAGAAACGACCAAGTTCTTCACCGAGATTGGTCATATAGTCGTCGGTGAGATAGTTACCCTGCGCAAATCCGAGCGAAACCACTTTGTTTTTAAGAGTAGAAGCATTAACGGCAATGTCGTATTTTATTTGATGTTTGCTGTTGTGGTAAGCTGCGCTCCATTCAAAACCGGTGTTTTCCATTTCGGCAGCGTTCATAGTAACGGTTGCGTTGCTTACACCTGCAGTAACCGGCACGGGAACATCATAAAGAAGGTCTTCGGAAACGTTTTTGTACCATTCAAAAGTAAATTCTAACTGATTAGAAAACATTCCGAGGTCGAAACCAACGCTTGTAGATTTTTTCTTTTCCCAAGCTATTTGAGTGTTTACAAATGTTGAAGCCGACGATCCGTAAACGATATTACCGCCAAACGAATAAGCAAAATTGTTGCGGCTCATTGTTTCCAAATAGCGATAGTTGCCGATGTTTTCGTTACCGAGAATACCGTAGCTGCCACGGAATTTGAGAAGGTTTACAATATTGTCGCTAACGGGGAAAAATTCCTCGCGGTCTAATCTCCAACCAAGCGAAACAGAGGGGAACCAACCCCAACGATCTTCGCTCGAAAGGCGTGAACTACCATCGCGGCGAACGGTTGCAGAAATCAAGTATTTTTGGTCGAAATCGTAGTTGATACGTCCGATGTAAGATGCAAGGGTGTGTTCATCTTCGTAAGAAGAAGCGTCGCGCTCGGCGGCATTGCTGATTTGCAAATATATAGGAGTGGAAAAATTATAACCCCAAGCGGCAAGATTGTGATAAAACTCTGATTCGTAAGTTTGACCAACAACCAAACTCAAATGGTGTTTGTCGGCAAAAGTGCCTTCGTAGTTGAGAGTATTTTCGATAAGTGCATCGGTGTATTGACGATAGCCTTGATCTAAACGAGCGTCGGCAGCGGTGTGTTTAATTTTGTCGGACTGAAACCAAGTGGGAATCCAAACAAAATCTTTAGCGTATGTTTTGCTGTAAGAGAGGTTGATATTGTACGAAAGTTTATGATTTTCAGAAGTTTTGCCAAACATTCCAATAAGGTCGACATTGGCACTTGCGGTACCTACAAAACGGTCAACTTGATAAGTACGTTCGATAATATTGTTTAATACAAGCGGGTTTGACTGAGCGATTTCGCCGTGAAGCTTAGTATCGTAAACACCGTATCCATAAGCATCATAGGGGAATGCGGCAGCTCCGGGGTAAACCTCATCTAAAACCCAAGAAGCATCGTCGCGACCGGGAATAGTGGGTTGCATTGTAAGAATCGATGACATAAGGTTGCCTTGTTCTCCGCTCAAACCTTGAATAAATTCGTTGCCGTTTGACATAAACATATTGTTCTGGTCGGAATGAGAGTAAACTATGCCGGTTTTTAGTTTGATAAACTTAACGTCCATAGTATTGTTTACACGCACGGTGTAACGTTTGTAGTTTGGTCCTGTGCCTTCTACGCAACCTTTTTGGTCAAAAAAGTCGAGACCGATATTGTAAGTGCTTTTAGCTGAGCCGCCCGAAAGGTTTACATTGTGATTTTGACGAGTTCCTGTTTTGAAAACCTCCTCAAACCAATCGGTATTGCAATAGTTTTCGGGTTTGAGAAAATAATATTCAGAATTGGGGTCGTAACCAAGCATATTATCAAAAGGAGTACCGGCGTTTTCTGCAGCCGTTTGAATATATTGTGTAAATTGTTCGGTATTCATAACATCGTAAACAGGTTTGTAAACCTTGTCGAAACCGAAATAGCCGCTGTAATCTACACGCATAGGCTGATTTTGTTTGCCTTGTTTGGTGGTGATAATAACCACGCCGTTGGCAGCACGCGAACCGTAAATAGCTGCGGCAGAAGCGTCTTTAAGAATTTGAATAGTGGCAATGTCGTTTGGTGAAAAATCGCGAATAGAAGTTCCCATTGGTACACCGTCTATAACATATAAAGGTGCGGTACTACCAAACGAACCAATACCGCGGATACGCACATTGGGGTCGGCACCGGGCTGACCGTCGGAAGTAATCTGCACACCTGCCACTTTGCCTTCGAGCATCGACGAGATGTTTGATTTCGACACCTTTTTCATTTCGTCGGCGTCAACAATGGCAACCGAACCGGTGAGGTCTACTTTTTTCTGAGTTCCATAGCCGATAACAACCACTTGGTCGAGAGCTTTGGAATCTTCTTCCATAACAATAGTGCCAAGGTTGCTCTTGCCGTCTACCTCTACCTCTTTGGTGATATAACTAACGTAGGTAAATACAAGCACAGCATCCGAAGTGGCAGCAAGTTCAAAGTTTCCATCTAAGTCGGTGATAGTACCGTTGCTTGTGCCTTTAACAGCCACAGTAGCACCGATAAGAGGAGTGTTGGTTTCGTCTACAACATTACCTTTTACGGTAAGGGGCGAACCAGTTTGAGCAAATGTCGGAGACATTAGCAATAGCCCCATCAAAATTAAAAATACCTTTTTCATATTTATTAAATTTAAGTCTAAAAATGTTTGTTGTTTTCTGTTGTAAAGATGGTAGTAATACTTGTAACGGTGGTGGACATATTTCCGCAATAAGTGGATTTAAGGATTAATTTATTTTTTTGCCCCAAAACGAAAATCCGCACGAATCCACCGCTGAGAATAGTAACGTATTGGTTTTCAATTCCCAATCGTGTCCGGCAAATACCTTTACACCAGTGATTTTATAATTATCCACCTCTAATGAAAACGAATTTTCAGCAAAATGGCTGACATTCTGCGCCGAAATCTCTATTTTTTTTGAAACATTTGTTTCCTCGGGCAAAAGATGATTATCTGCCACTTGACCGTCTGCTCCGGTGCGGTGTTGCTCGTTGTCTTTGATGGTAATAATTTCCCAAACGCCATACAAATCACTTTCAGTGAGGGTAATATCTTGTTCGCCGGCGAAACGTTCGGGCGATACCACTGGCCAACCGTCGGCATTGAAATACAATCGGCGGATATGCAAGTCCATCATCATATTTTCGGGTTGAAGCCGTCCCTGCGATGCAAGAAAAAAGTTGCCCTCGCCATCGTTAAACACGCTGCAATGCGCCAAACCTGCCCAACCGGGATGGTTTTCAAAACGGTAAGGTGCTGTAAGTATGGGCAATGTATTCACCTCGCCACGTGGGTCAGTATCAAAATAATCTTTGTAAGGACCTTCGGGATGGTCTGCCACCAAAACCCTTACGTTATAAGTAGTTACCAATGGTCCGTAGCTTACAAAAAGGTAATATTTCTTGGTTTCGGGATTATAAACCACCTCCGGAGCTTCCATATTATCTTGCTGATAATTAGCCCTATGAGCCACAAGATGACCTTGGTCGCCATCGTTAAGGGCAAGACCCGTTTCTGGATTAAGCTCCATAGCAAAAATACCACCGAAAAACGAACCGTAAATCATCCAAAGACGATGATTTTCAGCATCTTCGATAATTGTTGGGTCGATAGCGTTCATTACCGAACTATCATCGGTTTTTACCACGCAGCCTTTGTGTTGCCAAGGGCCTTCGGGATTTGCCGATTCTGCCAAACCAATGTACGACACCTTTTTACCAAATGTAGAAAGGCAGTAGTACATACGGTACACACCTTTATAATTATATACAAACGGAGCCCAAAGTCCACGCGAAGTTTTGTCGCCGCTAATGGCATGCACATAGTTCCACGCATCGGTAGGAATAGAGTCAAACGCCCATCCAAGAAAATCCCAATTAACCAAATCTTTGCTCTTGCGCATTTGGATATTGCCCATCTTGATTGGTTTGCGCTCTTCGCCCTCTTTTGGAGGAGCAAAATACACAGCATCGGTAGAATATGCGTAATAAGTGTCGCCAAATTTTCTTACGCAGGGGTCGTGCACATTGTAAGTGCCCCATTTTTCGGGATTTTGGATAAATGCAGAATAATCATCGTCCCAGGGATTGGGCGATGGCGAAGGCGAAAAACCCTTTTCAGCGCACGAAGACAACACCCCCGCCGCCGAAATAGCCAATAATAGAATTTTAACTTTGTCCATAATATCAGTATTAGTGATTAGTATGGGCAAAATTAGCGCACAGCGATGTGAGAGGGGTGGACAAAGAGGCGGAAATGGTGGACGATTGCACACAAAAACAACGCGACACGGTTGGCACACAAAAACCCCGGACACCATCGCCGCAGGGCGGCTTGGTGTCCGGAGATACAGAGATACCGTCTTCCAGACGGGTTATAGGGCGATTTTAAAAGAGTTGCCGTTGATTACAACCACAAATACGCCTGATTTGGGGAGATTGACTTCTTCTTTGGTAGATGTTGTGGTGGCAGATTTTATGGTGATGGAAAATTTTTTGAAGATATACGATACGCAAAGATAAGGAATGTTTTTTAAAACACCTCATACCACCAATCGTTTTTTTTATTATATTTGCCCAAAAATAAAAGCAAATAACTATGCGACTGATTCCTTACGGCGAAACCGACTACGTTACCATACGCAAAGAAAACTCGTATTACGTTGACAAAACGGCGTTTATTCCTTATTTTGAAACCGCCGCCAAATATATTATGTTTCTACGTCCGAGAAGGTTTGGCAAAACATTGTTTATGAATATATTAGCCGCCTATTACGACATTTTAGAAAAAGACAACTACGAGCAAAACTTCGGCGGATTGGATATTTACAATCATACCACTCCCAATCAGGGAAAGTATATGATTTTGAAATTCGATTTTTCTACCGTTGACAGCCGCAAAGAAAATGTAGAAGATTCGTTTAACTTTATTGTTTGTGAAACCATACGAAACTTTGTTACGAGATACAAAAGCGTACTTCCTGCCAACACTTCCGAACAATTAAAAGATGTTATTGACATCAGCAACAAGGCATTGAACAAACTGATTGCCATTACCGCAAATTCGCCATACAAAATCTACATTATGATAGATGAGTACGACAACTTTGCCAACACACTGTTTTCTACCGACGAGGACGCATACAAAAACCTTACTCACGGAGATGGATTTTTCCGATTGTTTTTCAATGTTTTAAAGGCAATGACTTCATCTAACAACGCACTCATTGGACGTATATTTATATCAGGTGTGTCGCCGTTGACGCTGAGCGATGTTACAAGCGGGTTTAATATCGCCGCAAATCATTCTATTGATGGCAATCTTAATTCTGTTATGGGTTTTGCCGAAAGCGAAGTTAGAAAAATGTTGGAGTTTTACCGCAATGAAACTGGCGTTTTTAAACATTCTGTTGACGAACTTATCGACATTATGAAGCCCATTTACAACAACTACTGTTTTGCAGCGAGTATGTTAGACGAGGAAAGGGTTTTTAATACCGATATGGTTCTCTATTTTGTTCGCAACTATGTAATGTCGAAAGGCCGCCTCCCTGAAAAACTTGTTGACCCAAATGTCTCCACCGACTTTTTCAAGATGGAAAAGATGGTGAAAATAGAAAAAGATTTTGGCGAAAAATCGCAGATAATTTTGGAAATCGTTAACACTGGCAAGACGTTTTTTGAACTAAATCCTGAGTTTGCCATTGCAGAATTATCTCGACCGCACAACCTTAAAAGCCTCCTATTCTATATGGGACTTCTGAGTTACGGTGCTGACGAAAACGGCTATCCCATTTTTGTTGTCCCAAACGAGACTGTTAAACAACAGTATTGCAACTACTTAGAAAAATGTTATTCGCAAGCGTTAGGATGGCGTACCGACAACAATTTATTGGATTCGTATTGGGAAAAACTTGCTTTTCAAGGTGATTGTAAGCCGTTTATCTCATATATAGCATCGATAATTGACGGCAACTCTTCTGTAAGAGATTTTGACGCCCAGGGCGAGTTTTTTGTAAAAGGATTCTTTATGTCGCATTTTTGCAAAAGTTCTGGCTACGTGGCTTTTACCGAATTGGAGGCCGACCACGGGTTTACCGATATGTTTCTTGAACCCCTCGGCTACAAACGCCACGCTTATATGATTGAGTTGAAATACTGCAAAAAAAACTCATCGGACGAAACTGTGGCTCAATTAAAAGAGGATGCCAACGCACAATTGCAACGTTACATCGCCGACCACCGCATCGCCGAAAAATGCACAAACAAAAAATGGGAACTCCATACTGCTGTGGTAGTGTTTAGAGGTTGGAAGATGGAGGTATTGGAATAAATAATTTTATTTGATTTGAAACATCTGTTAATCATATTATCAATATTGCTCAGTGCTGCCACATCTTTGACGGCTCAGTCTCCCCATCCCTACTCCGACGCGCTGTTTTCGTATCTCACTGTCGAAAACGGTATGCCAAACAATTTTGCCAACGATATTTACAAAGATTCGCGCGGATTTATATGGATTTCTACTTACGGCGGTGGACTTTTGCGCTACGACGGATACGATTTTAAACATTTCAACACCCGCTCTGATATGCCTATCAAAAGCAATTTTGTGATTCAAACCGTTGAAGATAATTTTCACCGCCTGTGGATTGCTACCGAAGGAGGTATCGATATTATCAACTTAGACAACGGCACCGAATGTGGCTCAGAAATATTTGGCAACGACACTACGGGCGTTTTAAGGCAATTTACGGCATTCATTACCAAAGATTCGCGCGGAAGCATTTGGGTTGCCACCACAAATTCAATTTTAAAAACCGATTTCAACACCGATGGAAACATCTCTGCCATTAGCTATCTAAACCCTCAAACCAAAGTAACCAACGTTGTTACAACTATTTACGAATACGATGGACAAATTCTCGCCGGCATCGACAATACTGTAATGAAACTTGTTACCGACGACAACCACAATATTTCGGCAAAAGTTTTCGCACCGCAACTCCAAAATCTTTCGTGCAACAATATAAAGTGTATGGTGGCTAAGGAAAACGAACTTTGGGTTGGCACCAACGACGGCCTTTTTCGCTATAATCCTGCATTACAAACAGTTAAAGAATATCGTCACAGCGATTCCAACCCGCTCACCATTACTCAAAACCTTGTTTCCGACCTAAAAATTGCCGACAACGGACAACTACTTGTTGCCACGCTCAAGGGGTTGAATTTTTACAACACAATGCACGATTGCTTTTCCAACATCTCTTACGACCAAAATGCGCAACCAGGCAAAACGCTCAACAGCAATTTTATAAACTGCCTTTTTTGCGACGACAATATTATTTGGATTGGCACCGAATCGAGCGGAATCAACAAAATGACAAAACCTGTTATCGGGGTTAAAAATTTTACTCATTCTATTGACCCTCAATCAATTTCGAGCGGACCAATCAATTCGGTTTACATTTCACCTTCGGGAACGCTCTACGCCGGATGTATCGAGGGCGGATTAAACATTATGCCCAAAGGCGAAAAAGGTTTTAAACATATTACCACAGCTAACGGACTGGCACACAATTCAATATCGTACATTGAGCCGGTGTCGTCAAAAACGCTTTGGCTCGGCACTTGGGGCAATGGAATTTCTATTTTTGACACTGAAAAACAGAAAGTTATCAAAAATCTCACTCCTGCATCCACCAATATTCCTATTGATTTTATTGGTTCGCTCAAATACGATAGTATCAACAATGGTGTTTGGATAGGTTGCACACGCGGTTTCTTGTTTTACGACCTTGCCCAAGAGAACTTTGCCCCTCCCCTGCCCGATAGTCTCAACACCGGCATCAACGGCTGCATAGGCATCACCCTCACTCGCGACGGCTATCTACTTGCAGGCTGCACCAAGGGCATTATCAAAATCAATCTTGAATCGTTTAAGAAAAGCCGAACTGATTTTGAATACAAGGTGATGACACCACAGGCCGACGACCGTAACACACAGTATCGCAACAAAGTAACGTTTCTAATGCAGGCTTCCGACGGTTCGGTTTATGTTGGCACCGACGGATATGGACTTGTAAAAGTTACCAAAAACGGAGAATCGTCCACATCAACGCAAATCACCACCGACAACGGACTTTCAAACAATATCGTTTGCCAAATACTCGAAGACAACGCTCACCGCATTTGGACTGCTACCACCAATGGCATTTGTTGCTATTCGCCCAACACAGGACGCATTTCGTCGTACCATACTCAAGAGGGCTTGGTGAGCAACCAATTTTTCTGGAACGGATGTTTCAAAGCAAAAGATTCCGACCTATTGTATTTTGGTAATAATCAAGGACTTGTAGAAATTAATTCAGAACGTTCGTATCAACCGCCGCAATGTTCTGTGGTGCTTACAAATTTGCTGGTTGACAACAACCCCGCAACACCCGTCAAAGGAGGATTTATTGAAAAAGAAATCAACATTGAATCGCTTATACGCCTTCACGAGCGCAACAAATCGTTTACCATTGAATTTTCGGCGTTGAACTACACCTCGCCCACTTCGGTAGTGTATCAATATCGTTTGCTTGGTTTTACCGACGAATGGACCACAGTGGAGAGCAACCGACGTTTCGCAGGCTATACAAACTTACCCTCAGGCACTTACACATTTCAAGTAAGATGCGCCATGGGAGCCAACGAGTTTTCTTCACCCACCGAAATAAAAGTGGAGGTGAGTGCTTATTTTTACAAAACATGGTGGTTTGCACTGTTGGCAATTGCTGCTATCATTCTGATTACCATTGAGATAATCCGTACCCGCACAAGAGTTTTAAAAAGTCAAAAACAGGCTCTCGAAATCACCATTGGCGAACGTACTGCCGACCTCAAAAACAAAACCGAGGAACTATCGCGACAAAACGAAATTCTTTTCCGCCAAAACGAAGAAATTTCGCGACAAAAAACGCAAATGGAGCAAATGACCCATAAAATTCAGGAACTTACGGTTGATAAACTCGCATTTTTCACCAACATTACCCACGAATTTCGCACGCCGCTTACATTAATAATTGGTCCGATTGACCGCGCATTAAAACTTTCTACCAACCCAAAAGTTATTGAGCAACTGAACTTTGTAAGCCGCAATTCGCGTCATTTGCTTTCGCTTGTAAACCAACTGATGGACTTCCGCAAGGTAGAATCGGGCAATTTGCATATTTCGCTCACGTCGGGCAATTTTGTAACCTTTGTCGACGATATGTTGCTGCCTTTCAAAGCATACGCTATTGAGCATAATATCAACCTTACATTCTACCGTCATTTGGCAAATTCGTACATAATGTTCGACCGCGAAGCAATGACCAAGATTTTTACCAATCTACTCGGCAATGCCATCAAATTTACTCCCGACGGCGGACGAATTGCCATTTTTACAGCCTCGCTCCGCAATCCCGACCGTTTGTACATCTGCGTTTCCGACAGTGGAAGCGGCATTGTAAAAGAAGATATCGAAAAGATTTTCAACAGTTTTTACCAATCAAAAGGCAAAGAAGACATCAAAGTTTCGGGACAAAGCGGCACAGGCATAGGACTTTATCTCTGCAAACGCCTTGCTAACCTTCTCGGAGGCGACATCACCGCCAAAAACAATAAGAAAAAAGGCGCATCGTTTCGCTTGATGATACCGCTCACTGGCGTAGAATCCGAATCGGTAAGTCCCGTTACCAACTTGGTAGACAATTCGTTGTACGACAATAGCGACGAAGACCACATTTCTACACCATCGGGACACAAAACCACCGTGCTCGTAGTAGAAGACAACAGCGATATGCGGCAATATATCCATTCGATACTTTCCGACACTTATCTTGTGCTTGAAGCCTCAGGCGGAAACGATGCTTTAAAACTGCTCCGTTCGCGCACTATCGACCTCATACTCAGCGACCTTATGATGCCCGAAATGGACGGAATACAACTTGCCAAAACCGTAAAATCCGACATCGACATTTCGCACATTCCATTTATAATGCTCACCGCCAAAACCGCTCGCGATGCCCAATTAGAGAGTCTCAAAAGCGGTATCGACGATTATATTCTAAAACCATTCGACGAGGACGTGCTTAAAGCCAAAATAGAAACCGTAATTGGCAATCGTCGCCGGTATCAACAAAAATTCCGTTCCGAAATGGATTCCGATGCGCTCAACATGGCAGACGATTCCAACGACAAACGTTTCATCGAAAAAGCCCTAAAAATTATCAAAGAAAACTACAAAAATTCTTACTACGAAGTAACCGAATTTGTAGAGCAAATGGGAATGAGCAAAACATTGGTAAACAAAAAGATGCAGAGTCTTACGCAGCAAAGCGCAGGTCAATTTATCCGCAATTATCGCCTAAAAATTGCCAAAGAACTCCTAATCAAAAACCGCATTTCGCGCAATATGAACATTTCCGAAATAGCCTACGAAGTAGGTTTCAACGACCCCAAATATTTTACCCGCTGCTTTACCAAACATTTCAACGCCACACCGAGTAGTTTTTTGGGCGAGGCAGAATAAAGCATTCTTAACAATGATACACAAACAAAAAAGGCCCGCCAGAATTGACGAGCCTTTTCTCCTTTAACCACTATTATAAACCCAAAAAAGTTTATAAATTCTCAAAATACCCTAGTAGCGAGACCCGGGATTGAACCGGGGACCTTATGATTATGAATCATACGCTCTAACCAGCTGAGCTATCTCGCCATCATGTCAAATGCCTTCGTTTAAGACGGTGCAAAGGTAGATACTTTTTTTTATTCTGCAAGTTTTAAATCATAAAAATTTCCATTTTTTCTCTATTTTTTTTCGAGGCAATACCAAAATTCTACTAATCAAATATTTATAAAAAATAAAAATCTTCAATCCATTTACTCAAAAATACACTTCGGTACAAAAATTGCAAAAATTTTAAAAAAAATGCGCCAAAATTTTATTATTTCGCAAATCTGTAGTATATTGCATTGATTTTTGTTTTGACAGAATTATGAAATTAAAGACGAAACTACCGTTGTTTACATCAGTTACAGTGTTGACCTCAATACTGCTGATTGCGCTGTATTCGATAAACAGTTTCCGTACCAACGCCGAGGAAGATATTCAGAAATTCCGCAGCGACGAAACAGAAATGCTTACCAAACAGCTCAAAGACATTGTAAACATAGCCTACGCAATGATTGACCACTCGTACCATTCGAGCAACGAGGTGGGCGTGCGCGAAAACTATGGTTTCGATCAAACTGACACCATCGAAGACGAAGTGGTGAAAAAAATCGCAATGAATACCCTAAAAATAACACTCGAAAACCTCCGTGTGCTGCGTTATGGTGTTGACGGTTACCTTTGGATCAACGAATACGAACCGCCCTACGTGGTAGTAATGCACGCCTCAATGCCTGCCCTCGAAGGCGACCCGCACGTATTCTATGTGGGCGATACCGACGAAAACGTGTACGACGCATACGCCGACTGTATCCGAGCCAACAACGGCGAAGGCATTCTTAAATATCAGTTTTACAAACCGGAAACGGGCGAATGGCTCAACAAAATATCTTTCATCAAACTTTACGAACCCCTCGGATGGGTTATCGGTACAGGTGTGTACGAGGACTATATCGACGAACTTGTTGCCGACAAAACCCAAGCGCTCAACAATCGTATCTCCACCCTTGTGGAATTTACCATTATAATAGGTGTACTCCTTATATTAATAGCAACTGTGGTGTTGTACTACTTCGGAAATAGTATCACGCAGCCTATCAAAATGATTGAGACGCAGCTATATCAAATGTCGCAAGGACTTGTGGTAAAGAAACTTACGCTTAACCGTAGCGACGAAATCGGACAGATGAAAAAATCGCTCGACGCCCTTATCGACGGTTTTGCCTCATACGCCGGATTTGCCCGACAGATTGGTATGGGCAACCTCGACAGCGAATTTACCCTACTTTCAAACAAAGACAACCTTGGCAACTCACTGCTCGACATGCGCGAATCACTACGCAAAGCACAAGCCGAGGAGGAACGAAGAAAAGAAGAAAACCGTCGTCGTCAGTGGGCAGCCGAAGGTCTTGCAGTGCTCGGCGATATTATCCGTATGGGTTCGGGCAGCGAAACACAAATGCCATCAGAATTGCTCAAAAAGCTTTCGGAATACGTCAACGCGCAAATGGGCGGCATTTTTGTGCTCAACGACCGCGACAAAGACGACATTTATCTCGAACAAGTTGCCACCATCGCATACCAAAAGAGCAAATACGTTAAACGTAAACTCTACCCGGGCGACGGTCTTGTAGGTCAATGTTATCTCGAAAAAGAAAAAATCTACATGACCAAGCTACCCGAAAAATATATTGAGCTACACTCAGGTCTCGGCGATGCCAATCCGCAAAACCTCTTGCTTGTGCCACTCATTATGGAAGAAAAAGTGCTTGGCGTATTAGAAATAGCCTCCACACATATATTCCAAGACTATCAGGTAGAATTTATCGAGAGGGTTTCGCAATCATTAGCAATTGCCATAGCATCTTCGCGTATTACATCAACCGTTTCGTTAGAAGCCGAAGCAATATAATTATAGTTTTTCTATTGTCGCAACTATCACATACAGCGGCAATAAACATATCGACAGATAAAAGATACACAAAAACAAAAAAAAACTATCCAAAAAATTTGCAGTTTATCAAAAAGCCTGTACCTTTGCACCGTTGTTTTAAAGCAACCACCAATAATCGGGGTATAGCGCAGTTGGCTAGCGTACTTGCATGGGGTGCAAGTGGTCGTGCGTTCGAGTCGCACTACTCCGACGAAAAAAGCCGTTGAAAATTCAACGGCTTTTTTGTTATGTGTGGTTACTAATTTTATTCTGCCAACTTTATTCCTTCCAAACGGATGCAACTGGGGCAGTCGCCTTCGATAAAGTCAAATTCTTTGATTCCTTTGGGCAACGGCTTGAACGTCAAGCGGCAAGGCATCATGCCAGCGTTAAAATCAGTAAAAGTATTGAGTCCGATGCTCGACGAAATGAGTTCGCAAGTGGTTTTACCATTGTTGCAACGCAGTGTTGTGCCCTCGTTGATGCTGTAGTATACTGATGAAACATTCAATACTGTTGAATCCTTGTAGAGCTCTACACTTTCGAGCCATAGACCCCTCATTTTTTTGATATCGGGATTATTTACCACTGCAACACCCTTTTCTGTTTTGTATTCAGGAGCAAACGCGCCGGCTTTTTTAGCACAAGTGATTACCCAGCCAATATCGTACCCCTGCACAATGTCCTCGATAACGCCATCGGGGTTGACAAAATAAAAAGTTGGATAACAAGAAATCTTGTTGATGGCAAAAAGTCCGTTCTTTTGGTCACGGTCGTTGTAGAGCGGACTTACAAACTTCTCTTCGGCAACCATCTGCGCAAACTGCTCAGGGGTATCGAGAGTTATGTCGATAATTTCCATATTACTGTTGATACCTTTATTGTAGAGATACTTGATGGCTTGGCTAAACAGTCTGCAAGGACCGCAGTAGTAAGTGCTGAACTCCAATAGTGTCCATTTGCCACGGTAGTCGGCCAAATGATGCACATTGCCGTCGATGTCGTAAAGGTCGTAATCGATTACCACATCGCCCACAGCGGGTGTTTTTCCGTGAAGCGCATAGTCGAGAGCCTTGCCCTCCTTGGAATTTTTGTACTCGTCGGGCAGCTTGTTGAACATAGCCTCCACTTGACCAAAAAACTTGTAGTCCGCGCCATAGTAGTTGATAGCGCCTGTTTTGCCGCACAATTCTTCAAACATATATTTGTCAACAGGAAGGCTCTGCAATGTAGCCATTTTGATATCGTCAATCTGGTCGTAGAGGGCATTGGTTTTATCTCGATTTTGTTGTCTACCTTCCTCAGTGGTAACAGTGTCAGAGAATAGACGGATTTCGTCTCTTTGCTTATAAAGTTCTTTCACAGGATCCATCATCTTGTTTTCAAAAGCCTGACGCGGATTCTTGCTGTCGATAGTCCACATGCTCGGGCAAACTCCAGAACCAGTAACCGTGGCAGTGTATCCGTCCTGAACAAAAATTCTCATTGATGCGGAATAAAACTTATAGTTATCTTTCTGTACCAAAACATAGTACAGAGTATTATCAGTAACGGTGTCACATTTAATAGTGAACTTCCGGTCGGTGGTGTTCGACGAATCACGATAGATAGGGTCGTCAGAAAGTCCCATTTCTACAATAAATCCCTCGGGGATGTCGGAGAGGTTAACCTCAATTTTGGTTTCGCCTTTTTGGCACGAAACCATTGCCGCCAATGCTGTAGCGGCGAAAATAAGTTTCAGTTTCATTGCTTTAGTGTTTTTGAAGTTGTGTTTAATGATGTTTTGCCCAATAGACAACTAAATACCCAAAATATTACAGCCAAAAAGAAAAAAAATTGAAATAATATAAATATTTCTATTTTTGTAGCAACAAACAAAGCTATCAACCTCAAATTCCGCAACAATATGAAACAAAGACAATTTCTCAAACTCCTGCTTATAGGTGTGTTGTTTTCCTCATTTATCAACGCTGAGGCGCAAAATGTGGAGACCAATATTCAATCGGTAACCGTCTACCGCAAAGGTGCAATGGTGGAGCGAAGCGGCAAAATAGACCTTAAAAAAGGTTCTAACACGCTCTATCTCAACAATCTTAGCACCGAACTCGACCCTAATACCCTGCGCATCGGCATCAACAACAAAAACGCTAAAATACTTTCGGTAAAGCACGAAATTGTGGTGGTTAACAACAACTTAGCACAGGCTAAAAATACTGCCGCCGACAAACGAATAGCATTGCTCAAAGATTCATTAACATACTATAATGCACAACTTTCTGTTTTGAATCAAGAAGAAGAACTTATTACAACAAACCGTAATATTGGTGGTCAGCAAAACGGCGTTTCCCCTGCGGCATTAAAGGCGATGACCGATTTTTACAAAAAAGAACTCACCGAAATTGAAACCAAAAGAATCATTATCAATAAAAAAATCCAATATTCTAAAACCGAAACACTTCGTCTTTTACAAGAAAAACACAACCGTCAAAAGAACCTTCAACGCAAAGACAGCCGTGTAAAACTTATTATCGAATCCGACAATGCACTATCATCTGTGCCTGTTTCTTTGAGTTATATAATTTTCAACGCAAGTTGGGAACCTTTTTACGAAGTTCGTGTAGATAAAACCGACCGCCCACTCGATTTGGTTTACGGCGCACATATCCGACAATCATCCACCGAAGATTGGAACTCTGTAAACCTTACCGTGTCTACTGGCGACCCTTCAATAGGCAATGCCGCTCCTGAATTTGACCCGATGTACCTGCCTCCTGTAAGAAAAATTAACAACAACAAACCTTGGACTCCACCCACTTCTAACCTTGTGTACGGTATTGTCACCGATAAAAATACTAAAGAACCGTTAGTAGGTGTTACCTTGGTTGAAACGGGCACGACGAATGGCACTATCACTGACATTGACGGCAAATTTCAATTAGAAATGCAAAACACACGAAACACGCTAACATTCAGTTATATTGGATATTTTACTATTGACGTAAAACCATCAGAAGATATGCAAGTATCTCTTGAAGAAGATGTAGCTTCATTAGATGAAGTTGTGGTTATTGGATATGGCACTCAGCGAAAATCAGATATTGTCAGTGAGATAGTGTCAATAGATCCTTCTCCACGAGAGGTTAAATACAACGAACCTGAGAAAAATATTCCATTAGAACTAACTGATACACAAACATCTACCGAATTTAAAATAGACTTACCTTATACAATTCCATCCGACGACAAAGTATACGATGTGTTGATGCTTACATATCATATCGATGCCAACTACCGTTGTATCAGCTTTCCGCGACAGTCTACTGATGCTTACTTGCTTGCCGACTTAACCAATTTTTCGCAATATCCGATTCTTAAAGGCAGTGCGTATGTATATCTCGACAATGCTTATCAGGGCGAATGTGAGATTGCTCCCGACTTTGCCGCCGACACACTCTCTATTACCATTGGTCGCGACAAAGATATAGCCATCAATCGTCAGGCAGTTAAGGAGTTTACTTCAAAAAAATTCATAGGCTCTACCATCAAAGTTACCAAATGCTACGAAATCACTATCAAAAACAACAAACGTTCGGCTGAAAATGTTGAAGTAGTTGACCAATATCCTTTGCCCAAATATTCCGACATCAAAGTAGAACTTACCGACAATGGAGGTGCTAAGGTAGATACCGAAAAAGGAAAACTAACTTGGATGCTAAAACTTGAACCGCAAGAGAAAAAAGTTCTGCGTTTTAGTTACGAGGTAAAATATCCAAAGAGTTACAATTTTGCTGTGGAATAAGCGCTATTCTATATTATTGTTTTTTACTTCTTCTTCAGCAGCAGCGGCTTCTTTTTCCGCTTTAAGTCTCTTACGAATAATGCGGTAGCTGATGGAGGCGGTGATGATAAAGGCTAAGATGCTGTTGACCATAAAGAGTGTGTCGGGTTGAAGGGTGATGCCGTTGAATACGTTGAGAAAGGCTTTTACCACGTTTGATAAGCCAAGCACCCATGTTACCCATGTTACTATTATCATCAAAACGTTTGAAACCCAACCATTTAAATGGCATTTGCCCATAATCGACGAATCGTTTACCACCATAAAGAGAAACATACTTACAAACGGTAAAATCAATCCGTTGAAGGCTTGTGCAGCAATAATCGCCGGCACGGGACTTATCTGCAAAAATCCCAATACCACGCCAATGGTCAAAACTGCATAAGCAATCCATTTAAAACGACCGGTAGAACCAGCAGTTTCGGTATCTTTTTTGGCTTCTAAATCTTTGTTGAAAATACTGTTGGCTGTAAGTGCCGACGACAATGGTGCGGTAATGGCACTTGTAAATCCGGCTGCAAACATACCAAATCCAAAAATATAAACTGCCCACTGACCAATGCCGAGTGCAAGAGTATCGGAAAGCAATTTGTAAGAGAAGGGCAAGTTTTTAATAGCCTCGGGACTAAGTCCGCGGGTCATTTCGGTGCCCACAGCAAGTATCGCCATAGATATAAAGCCGCCGAGTATTACAGCCACCGAAATACCTATACGCATATCTTTAATGGTGGTATCTTTTTGCACCACGTTAGAGCCGAGGAAAAGGTCGTAAGGAACAACTGTTGTGCCCACAAGACCAAGAACAAGAAGTCCGGCTCCTGAGGTTTCGGGCAATGTGGGAACAAACAATCCGTGCATAATTTCGCCAACGGGAGGTTGTGCAAAAGCCGCTGTGGTAATGAACGTTATGCCCATTATAAACACAAAACTACCCATAAAGTTGGCCATCGAACGCAGTGATTTTAAGCTCAACGCCAAACCCGCAACAAGGGCTATAGCACCAACAATCCACCGCTTGTCTAAATGGGGAAATACGAGCGAAAGTCCCTCCACCGATCCGAGAATGTTGCCGGTTTCGTAGGCGGCGCAGCCTAAAATAATAGCGCCAACAATAAGAATAAGCACAGGAATTTGCGCTTTTTTGCCTGAATAATGATGCTTGATAGATTGTCCGAGGTTCATACCTGAATAAATAGTGCTTCGGGCACTTGCCTCTTGCAATATCAAGCATGCGAATGTGGCAAACAGAAGGGCCCACAAAAGCTGAAACTGAAAATCAGCTCCGGCCTTTGTGGCAGTAGTAACAGTACCCGGTCCGATAAATGCAGCCGAAATAATCGACCAGAACAGGATATTGAGTACTCTGCTTTTAACTTTTGAAAATAAGCCCTTTTTGCCCATTTTTATAATGCTTTTAGCTTGAAACTAATCAGTTAGAAATCCAAAATCATTCTTTTGCTCATATACTGCATAATGTCCTCTTCGTTGAGTTCGCGTTTCTTTTCTTCGAGGAGGAATTTGCCAATAACGTCAACATTGTCTTGAAACTTTTTGTAATCGCCACCCATAATTTTGATAGGTTCATTGCGACGGCGATAGTAAAAGCAAAGTTCAGCATTGTCGAGGTTGAAATTATGATCGGGGTTCTTTTCTACCGACCAAGTGGGGATAAGAGTAAGGTCGTAACCTTTGGGAAATTCACCGGAGTGCGACTCTAAGTGATTGATACGCTGCAGGCACGAGTAGTCTACAAGATGAACTTCGCCAACGGTAAATGCCGTATGGTCTTTGGTGTCGATGTAAACGCTTCCGTTTTCGGCCATCATAAGTTGACCGCGACTGTAATAAGTGCCTTTGAAAGTGCTTCCGCCCATATAGAAGTCGAACCTTTCACCTTTGAGGAGTGTTCCAAATACAAACACTCTGATGATATGGAACTTTTGATTGTTGATCATTTTTTTGTTTATTAATAATGATGATTCTGTTTGTTATCTTTTTATAGAAAAATTTATGCCAAATAATCAAAATGGAGGGTGTAATTGTCAAAAAAAAGGGGCTTATTATAAAAAATAAACCCCTAAAATTATCACTATGGTAACTATGTATAAACTATCTTAAAATTCAAATTTAGCTGACAGTGTTAATAGCCTTGATTGTCAAGCAATTATCTATTCCTCGTAAATATTTTGATCCTTAGAGGCTTCCAATAACTTCTGATATTCTTCTTCGCTTAATCCGTCTTTATAGAAGTTTATCGGGTTTACAGGGTTGTTGTTGATTCTAACTTCGTAGTGGAGGTGCGGGCTTGTAGAAAGGCCTGTGCTACCTACAAGAGCAATCACGTCGCCACGGTTAACTTTCTGACCGGTTTCAACAAGCAACTTGCTGCAGTGACCGTAAACTGTCATATAACCGTATCCGTGGTTGATTTTTACTACGTTGCCATAACCGGTTTGAACGCCGGAATAAACAACCGTTCCACTACCCGATGCGTAAATGGGTGTGCCGGTGGCTGCGGTGAGGTCAACTCCCGCATGAAGTCTTGAATAATGGAGTATGGGGTGGAATCTCATACCGAATGGAGATCCGAATCTGATAAAGTCTTTTGTGGCAATGGGCCTAATAGAAGGAATGCAGGCCAACATTTTTTCTTTTTCTTTTACGAGGTCAACTACCTCGTCGAATGATTTCGACTGTACAACAATTTCGCGTGATATTACGTCAAGTTTGTAAGCCGTTTCTACCATTGTGTTGGAGTTGTCGTAACCACGGTAAATTTCGTAGCGGTCAACACCACCGAAGCCTCCTCGACGTTCTAATTGTGAAACCGGTTTTGCTTCGAATATGGCTCTGTAGACATTGTCGTCGCGGTTTTGAATCTGAGCAAGTTCATCTTCGCATTTCATTATGCCTTGATTGAGCTGCTCGAACTGTTTTTTCAAATTTTCATTTTCTACACGAGCATCGCGCTCTGCGGGAGATCCTATATAATAGGTGGCTGCTGTGCCTAATCCTATGCCCAACACCGCCGAAAACGCTATCTTTGGTAATACTTTTTGATATATAAACTTACTTAGCGAAAATTTTTCTTCTTCAAACCTCAATGTCTTGGGGTTAAATTTATATTTTACTTTTTTTATCATAACTGATAATTTTGGTTTCTAATCAAACAGGTTAATTAAATAACCATTGCTTCGTTTGATTTATCTTGGTGCAAATTTAAGCACTTTTTTTTAAAAAGCAAACGTTTTTGCCGTTTTTTTATTCCGGCGGTTGACAAAAGATCAAATGTATTGTTTCTTTTACATCTATAAAACATTGATTGATAACAAATTCTAATCAATTTTGTAAATTATGAAAAAATACTTTCTTTAACGTAAACTTAATATTAAGCACAACGGCTTTTTATGCTTTTTTGCTCAAAAATAATCCACTTTCCCAATGGTAAATTTTCATTATTCAAAAAACGTACCAACTAAATAAAGGTTGCCTTTCTCGAAAAAAAGTGCTAAAATTGCAGCCTGAATCAATTAGTCATACTAAAATGAAAAAGACCTTTAAAATAATTCTCGCCGTTGCAGCCGTGGGTTTGGCTGCCGCCGGTGTTGTAGGATACTCGTTTTACAACCGGATTTACAAACCCAACATCTTTACCAAACAGGCTAAATATCTGTACATTGCCGACGACGCCGACTTTAATGCAGTAAAAGACAGCTTGTTTAAAAATTTCAACGTTACCGACCACGATGGATTTGTGTGGGTGGCTGAAAAAAAGCATTACCCTTCAAAGATTCACGGCGGACGTTACCGAATTACTGACGGTATGACCAACAATCAACTTGTAAACCTCTTGCGCTCAGGCAATCAAGAACCGGTAAGGGTAACGTTTAACAATATCCGCACTATCAAGCAGTTATGCTCAAGAATTTCGCAGCAACTGCCCATCGACAGCTCGTATCTTTATAATCTGCTTTCCGACGACACCTTTTTAAACAAGTACGGATTCGACCACGTTACGGCAAATGCCCTTTTTATTCCCGACACTTACGAGTTTTATTGGAACACCTCTGCCGAAAAATTCGTGGAGCGCATGTACGGTTTTTATCAGAAATATTGGACCGACGAGCGCAAGGCTAAGGCTCAAAAAATTGGTCTCACGCCCTTGCAGGTTAGCATTTTAGCATCAATTGTACAGAGCGAACAGGCTGCACACAAGGAGGAACAACCCATAATTGCAGGTCTCTATCTCAACCGTTTAAAGATAGATATGCCGCTGCAAAGTTGTCCCACGCTGATTTATGCTATCGGCGATTTTACCATCAAGCGCGTTACCAACAAGATGATTGAAACCGATTCGCCTTACAACACTTACAAGAATCCGGGACTTCCCCCCTCGCCTATCAACTTTCCCGAACAGTCGGCTTTGGAGTCGGTGCTAAACTACCAGCCAAACGACTATATATATATGTGTGCCAAGAGCGATTTTTCGGGTTATCACAATTTTGCAAAAACTTACCAGCAACACCTTGTTTACGCCAAGGAATACCAAAAAAAACTTGACCAAAAAGGTTTGTAATATCAATTATTTCGTAAATTTGGGTGCTATATAATTTAAACACAAATCTTATGGACAAATTTATAAAACTCAAACTCGCCGTAATGAACTTTTTGCAGTTCGGGGTATGGGGCGCATATCTCACCTGCATGGGCACTTACCTTGGTTCAAACGGTTTTGCCGATAGTATCGGTTTGTTTTATTCGGCGCAAGGCATAGCATCGCTGTTTATGCCCGCCCTCATCGGTATCATTGCCGACAGATGGATTCAGGCTCAAAAAGCTTACGGAATGTGCCACTTGATTTCGGCTGCCGCTATGATTTCGCTCAGTATGTATTGCATCAACTCTGGCACCGATGCTCAAATGAGCGTGATGTATCCGCTCTATTTCTTTGCAATCGCTTTTTATATGCCTACGCTTTCGCTGTCGTTTTCGGTGGCTTACAATGCGTTAGATCTCAACAAATTGGATACTGTTAAGCATTTTCCGCCTATCAGAACGCTCGGCACTGTAGGTTTCATCGTGAGTATGTGGGTTGTGGATTTGCTCGGATTTCAAGCTACACCTCATCAATTTATGGTAAGCGGCTTACTCGGCATTTTGCTCGGCATTTACGCTTTTACACTTCCGGCTTGCCAAATTCAACAAACCAGTGGCAAAAAATCGTTTGCCGAGGCGTTTGGTCTCGATGCGTTTAAGCTTTTTAAGGAATACAAGATGGCGGTGTTTTTCATATTCTCCGCTCTTATAGGTATGTGCTTGCAAATAACCAATAGTTTTGCCAACCCGTTTATTACAAGTTTTGGCGACATCGAATCTTTTGCCGACACTTTTGGTGTAAAACACGCTAATATCCTTATCTCGCTGTCGCAAATTTCTGAAACTCTGTGCATTCTTTTGATTCCATTCTTCCTCAAAAAATTGGGTATCAAAAAGGTAATGCTAATTGCAATGGCTGCGTGGGTACTTAGATTTACCTTCTTTGGTCTTGGCGACCCGGGTAGCGGCGTTTGGTTGTTTGTGCTCAGCTGCATTGTTTACGGCGTGGCTTTCGACTTCTTTAATATTTCGGGTTCGCTCTACGTAAACCAAACTACCAACACAAAGATACGTTCATCGGCACAAGGATTGTTTATGATGATGACCAACGGCATTGGTGCCACTGTGGGAACTCTTTCGGCTCAGGCTATTATCAATGCCAACCGTTGTATGGATTCAACAGTAGAGCCTATGCAACGCTGGGCTGGTTGGACTCAATCGTGGTATATCTTTGCAGCATACGCTTTGGTGATTGCAATACTGTTTGCACTGATTTTCAAATACAAACACAATCCCGAACAAGCAGAAACAACAAAATAGGCACACCTTATATATTATAGCATAAAAAAAGGGCTGACATCAATTTGGTGTCAGCCCTTTTTTTTATTCTTGCGACTCAGGTTGAGTTTCGTTAATGCTCTTGGGATAAATCCTAATCACTTTTTTAAAGTCGTCGCTTTCGTCATCGCAGTAAACCGTTAGCCAAATGGTGTAAGTACCGGGCTCTGTGTAATAATGCTCAGGGTTGGCGCGGTCGGAAAAATATCCGTCGTCAAATTCCCAATAGTAACTTTCGGCGTGGCTCGATTGGTTTTCAAAATAGATTACTTCGCCAACTTCGTACTCGTCATATTCGGTTGTAAAATAAGCATCCAAATCATGGCTGTCGTCGCACGAAGGCATTGCAAAAATGGCAACTATGGCCATTAGCATAAATATAAATTTCTTTTTCATAGCTTTAAAATTTTGGTTATTTACTAAATTGTCGTATTAAAATGTTTGTAATGAATAATAGTGTTGCAAATATAAGTTTTTTTAACAAAAACCGTTCTATTGTAACGGCAAAAGATGTAAATTTGCAAAAATACTAAATAAAAAAATATGTGGTCATTGTTTAAAAAAGAACTTTCCGCCTTTTTTAGTTCCATTACGGGATATATAGTAATAACAGTTTTTCTGTTGGTTAACGGATTGATACTGTGGGTTTTTCATGGTGATATGAATATTCCTGACAGCGGTTTTGCATACTTGGATCCGCTGTTTAATATTGCTCCGTGGATTTTTCTTTTTCTTGTGCCTGCCGTTACCATGCGACTTATTGCCGAGGAAAAAAAATCTGGCACGCTCGAAATTATCTACACGCAACCTGTTAGCGACCTTAAAATTGTGCTTGCCAAATATTTGGCGGCATTGGTGCTGATAGTGATTGCATTGCTGCCCACGTTGGTCTACTATTTTTCGATCAAAAATCTTGGCGTGGTGGGTCAGAGCGAATTTTCGGGTGCGGAACTTGCCGTTATTGATGGCGGCGAAACATTTGGCGCATATCTCGGACTCTTCTTTTTGGCGGCTGTGTATGCTGCTATAGGCGTTTGGGCATCGTCGTTGACCGAAAATCAGATTATTGCTTTTCTGCTTGCCATTGGTCTTTGCTTGTTTATGTATTTGGGATTTGATGCTCTCGGCTCTATGGGCGGCAAGTTTGGACTTTTGCTCTCAAACCTCGGTATCGATGCGCATTACAAATCTATCAGCCGCGGTGTAATTGATTCGCGTGATATTATTTATTTTGTATCGGTGTCGGCGGTGTTTGTGCTACTGTCGAAACTCCGTTTGGAAACCGGCAAACGCCGCAATATCAAAGCGTTTCTCACTGCCTTGGCGGTGATTGTGGTGGCAAACTTGTTTTCATCGTATATGTTTGTGCGTGCCGACCTCACCGGCGACAAAAAATATTCGCTCACCGATTTTACCAAGCAATATCTCAGAAACCTCAAAGGCAATGTGATGATACGTGTTTACTTAGACGGCAACCAACTGCCGGTAAGTTTCAAGCGTATGCGCAGCGAAATCAAAGACCGTCTCGATGAATTTCGCATCTACGGCGGCAACAAAATAGCCTACACGTTTATCAATCCCACCGAAAACGAGGACAAGCAGGTGCGTTACGGTATCTACAAGCAATTGTACGATATGGGATTGCGTCCTGTGGAGATTGATGATATTGCGCAAGACAAGGAAACCAAGACAATGATATTCCCTTGTGCAATAGTTTGTTACACTCTTGAAGCATATACCGGCAACGAAGGCGAAGCCCGCGACACCACAATTGTTCGCGAAATTGGAATCAACCTGCTCAACCAAGACCCGCAACTTGAACCCGGCGACGAGCAGAACATATTCAACAGTATGGAAACATTTGAGTATGAAATCATTAACACCATCTACCGTCTGTCGCAGATTGAAAAACCGCAAGTGGCGTTTATCGAGGGTCACGGC
>JAGCVU010000188.1 GCA_017962175.1 Bacteroidales bacterium
CTCGCTGCATAATTTCTCTGTCCATATTAGTTTATTTTGTAAAAAATATCCAATTTTGCTTTCTGCAAATATAATAAAAAATACAATGAACATTATCGATACACACACACATTTTTACAGCAAATCGTTCGACAACGACCGCAGCGAGGCAATTAACCGAGCCTTTGAAGCCGGAGTTTTTAAGATGATTGTACCCTGCTGCGATGTAGATTCTATGCTGAAAACCAACGAGTTGTGCAATCTTTATCCGGGACGGCTTTTCCCCGCGTTCGGACTTCATCCCGAAGATATTAACGACCATAAAAAACAATTAGACGAAATTTTTCTTTCGCCAATGATGCAAAACGCCGTGGCTGTGGGCGAAGTGGGTATCGACCTCTATTGGAAAAAAGACAACCTTGATATTCAATCAGAAGTATTTGATTATCAGATACAAAAATCAATAGAACTGAATCTTCCGCTAATAATTCACTGTCGTGAGGCATATCCGCAAACAATCGACATCTTGAAACCTTACAAGGGCAAGGCTCGCGGAGTGTTCCACTGTTTTTGCGGCACAGAGCACGATGCAGAAGAAATCTACAATCTTGATAATTTTTTATTTGGTGTTGGCGGCGTTATCACATTTAAAAATTCAGGTGCGGAAACGGCAAAAATCATTGCTGAATGTATCAACATCAAAGATGTTGTATTAGAAACCGATTCGCCATACATTACTCCCGTGCCTCATCGTGGCAAGCGAAACGAATCATCTTTTATAACATTTACGGCGCAAAAACTTGCCGAAATCAAAAAACTTCCGCTCGAAACCGTTGCCGAAATCACCACCCAAAACGCCGAAAAAATGTTTAACATTTAACCACTTAAAAAATGACCAACGATAATATCACTCTCCACGAAACCTATATGCGCCGCTGCCTTGAACTTGCACGTCTCGGAGCGGGAAATGTTGCCCCAAACCCTATGGTGGGCGCGGTAATTGTGCACAACGGCAAAATCATAGGCGAAGGCTACCACCAAAAATACGGTTTTGCACACGCCGAGGTAAACGCCGTTAACTCCGTAAAAAACAAAGAGTTGCTCAAAAAATCAGAGATTTACGTTAGTCTCGAACCCTGCGCCCATTACGGCAAAACTCCGCCCTGTGCCGATTTAATTGTAAAATGCGGATTTAAACACGTTTACGTAGGTTGCCGCGATTCGTTTGAAAAGGTAGACGGCAAGGGCATAGAAAAAATACGCAACGCCGGAATACCCGTTACCGTGGGCATTTTAGAACAAGAGTGCATCAGTCTCAACCGCCGTTTTTTCACTTGGTGCAACCAAAAACGCCCCTACGTGATACTCAAATGGGCTCAAACCGCCGACGGATTTATCGACATAATCCGCACCGCCAACACTCCGCAAGGCAGTGTAAGAATTTCAAACACGCTTACACAACACCTCAGCCACCGTTGGCGCACCGAAGAAGCCGCCATTATGGTGGGCTACAACACCGCCATCAACGACAACCCCTCGCTTACTGCACGTTTTTGGCAAGGCAATAATCCGTTGCGAGTGGTAATTGACCGCAACAATTCGCTACCTAAGAGCCTGAAAATCTTCGACAACGCCTTCCCCACCCTCGTAATCTCCGACACCGACCCAGCCATAATTCTCGACACCTTATATAATAGACAAATTCAAAGCGTGATAATCGAAGGCGGCGCACACCTCCACCAAGCCTTTATCAACGCTAACCTTTGGGACGAAGCAAGGATTTTTACCTCGCCAATGCGATTTGGCAAAGGATTAAAAGCGGCTACACTTGAAGGTAAATTTGTAGAAACGCAACAAATTGGGGATAATAAGTTGGAGATAATCAGGAGGATAGAATAAAATTGGACAAATTTAAAGTAGCACTTTAAATTTGTCCAATTTTTAGTTAAATATCTTATTTTCAATTTATTACTCCATTACTTTTATTATCAACCACCAGCAAAAATTTCCAGAGGGGCAGTACGTTGATAGTTTTGCCGGCAGAGGTTTGTAATGTTTCCTCTTCGTCTTTGGTGATAATAAGTAGGCGCGACGGATGGAGATGTCGGTCAATTTCAGATAGTGCACCAACCTCACGTGCTCGGGTTTCAGCATCGTCAATGGAATACGAAACCTGAATGGCTATATTTTCGCTACGAACATAAAAATCTACCTCAACCCCCGATAAATAATAAAACACTTCGCCTGAAAATTTACGCGAAAGGTTGATTGCCACTATGTTTTCTAACAGAGATGTTTTGCTGTCAAGCAAAAACAAGTTTAAGATGCCGTTATCTATAAAATAATATTTCTTGTTGGTAACCTTGTCGGCCATCTTAGCCACGATATTTTCTATGGGAAGAATCAGCCACGACTCGTTTAAATAACCAAGATAATCGCTAATGGTTTCAATATTGATTTTTTTGCCAATCGCCGAAACAATATTTGCCAAACGCGAATATGATGATGCCTGCTTGACATTTTCTGCAAGTTTTCGGATTAAAGTTTTCAATGCTTCGGTATTTCTAATATTGTAACGCGCTATCAAATCACCAAAGAAAATCTTGTTGAAAAGGTTGCTAAGCCAATCTCTCTTATTCTGAACATCTATTGACTCAGGCAATCCGCCAAAAGTAAAATAGTTTTCCAACAATTTCAAACACTCTTTACGATAAGTATAAATTGCGTTTTTATCGTTTAATTCAATATTTCTCGCTCGCAAATATTCAGTATACGAATACGGAAAAACTTCCTTAACCATATACCGTCCGCCCAAAGTGGTGGCAATTTGCGACGAAAGCATTTTTGCATTACTGCCTGTGATATACACTCGGTACTTTTGGTCGGCAAGGCGACGTGCAAATTTTTCCCATCCATCCACATTTTGCACCTCATCTAAGAAAATAAATGGCTTATAATCAAACGTTTCCTCGTATGAGGTTTTGATTAAATCCAAATCGTCTACCATAACAGAATCCAAACGGTCGTCCTCAAAATTAAAATAGAGAATTTCGTTAATGCTATGCCCTTGATTCAAAAGCGTATGAATTTGTTGGTACAACAAATACGACTTTCCTGCACGACGAAGTCCTACCAAGACATAATTTAACTGTTCATCGAACTGATAATCACGTTGATAAAACGTCACACTCGAAATCAACCTTTGATTTTCCGCTATAATTAGTTTCGCCAAATCTTTATTCATATCTGCAAAATTATACTGCAAAAATAATAATAAAAATCAACATTTCGGTTTATAAACCGAAATATTTTCAAAAAACTTCGGTTTATAAACCGAAATTATTGCGAATAGAATCAATCCTTTACTCCAACATCTTGGCTATTAGGCGGAAGAGTTGTGCGGGGAGGGTGGCGAGATTGTCGCACGCCACAAGATTGGGATATATGGCGCGGAGGTCGTTGTAGGTGTTGCAAAGGGCTATGGCGGCTATGCGTGTGCCGTGGTGCATAATGCGGTTGACGGTGATGGCGGTATCCTCTACCGACGATGGCGGATAATAATGGTCGTATTGGTGGGCAGGCAAGCCGTCGGAAAGCACCACAATAACTTTTTGCTCGTTTGAGGCGTTGGCAGAGAGGTATTTTTCTGCCCAAATAAGCGCAAGCGAATCGCGGTTGTCGTAATCCGCTTTCATTGTCATAAGGTTGTATTTTTGCGAAGGTTGCGAATTAAAATCAAACAAAATATTTACTTCGATTGTGGGTTGATCTCCTCCTGCGCGATGCTCTACAAAGCAATGTTCTATGCCGTTAGCCTGCAAAACTTCGTGCATAATCAGCGAGGCGGTTTGTGCGCTTTGGAGTTTTTTGCCAGACATCGAACCGCTTCCATCTATCAAAAACAAAAACGTAATTGGCGGAACGTCAATGCCTTGCTCTTTTTTGTACCAATACCGTTTTTTAAGGTCGCCAAAATGTTTCGACGAAATGCCGTGTCCAAAAATCTGTTTGGGAGTTATAACTTCGATTTTGGCTTGCAATAGGTCAAATATTCTTGATTTATAAGTATTTATAACGCTTTTATTAAGATTGTATTCTTCGTCGTAAATATCTTTGAAAGCAAAATCGGTGGTTTTGCGGTTTTGAATAATTTTGATATTTTTATGTAGAAAAATATTCTGTTTATTATAGTTAGATGGCGAAATAATTACTGTTTCGATTTTGGGCTTATCTGATTCATTGGCGGCGCGGGTTTTATCTTCCTCAAAATCAATTAAATCTAAAAGAAGTTGAGTAGAAGTTTGTTCTTTGTCGTCGATTGGTTGCCCATTTAAATCAGTAAATAGACGTCGCTTAATTTGACCGGCCCCAACGTTTTTAGGATTATTTTGAAATGTTTGTTTAGAGGTGCTAATTATACGATTTTTCAAGTGATTAGCAAGAGGAGATGCAGAAAGGTCAATATCATTGTCTAACGGAATGAGAGGCAGAATTATATCAAAAATCTTTCGTGCATATTCGTAGCGTTTTTTGGGCGTGCGTTGGATAGAACCTTGAAGAAAAAGGTCTTTGGTTTTGTTGATATATGGCTGAATTTCAGCATTTTTGTTTTCTTCTTGACTGTATGTCGAAAACAGAAGAAACCAACACATATAGTCGATGTAGTCGGATATGTTTTTGTAATTGGTAGATTCGTAACTATTTGAATTAGAAGAAGAAGACACTAATGCGGTAGCCATTCTAATAAATTTTAGATAGCCAATAATGTTGTCGTGAACCGACGAACCGTAAGCCTCGATAAACGCATCTTCGATAATGTTCCATATTTGCACCATTACAAAGGTCTTATTCTTTGAACCTCTGCATTTTACATCGTTTGGAATATTAAGCGAAAAATCTGTATATAAAAGATGCAAGCATTCGTGAATCGATAGTGCGCGTGTTACCATTTTGAGAGCGTTCCAAGTGCTTGACGATAGTTTTTCGGGGATTCCGAGGTGTTTTTCTACTATTTGAAGGAGAATATTGTTAGAATAAATTTCTAAAAATTGAGGGTCATTATAGATAGTTTTTCCATCAGTGCGGGGCGAGTTGTCGTGATTGAATTGTAGCATTACACGACTTTCGGAAAACGTGCGGCAAAAGTTTTCTTCTGTTCTAAGGTTACGGTCGCCGAGAAAAAGTTGTAATGCATTATCATTCTGCATATTAATCCCATTTATAAACGCTGATTATAGAACGGAAAGTTTTTTCCAACATACGGTCGCACTTGGCAACGGGAATAATAGTTTTTTCGGCGGCTTCGGGGTAGCCCTCAAATTTTGCCATTCGAGCCCAATTTTCGAGATTTCGCGGCGAAATTACAATGTCAAGTTCCTCAGCCTCAATCTTTTTCTTGATTTTGTGATAGACATTGAGAATTTTTGCCACATGCGGTTTACATTCGGGAACACGAAATACCAACATGCGCTCTACCGCCTTGTCGGATAGTTGCGCTATTTCAACAACGGCGTTGAACCTATTGTAGAGAGCCTGATTTAACTGTTTTGTGCCAAAATATCCCACATTCATAGTGGCAAAAAAACGGAAATTTTTGTGACGACGCACCACATCGCCGTTGTCAAGACGCACAAAACCGTTGTCGTCTAAAAGCGAGTTTAAGAATGCCAAATACTGCGGTTTGGAAAAGTTGATTTCTTCAAAAACCACCGCGCCGCCGTCTCTAATTGCCTTTGTAACAAAACTTTCCTTAAAAACAATTTTATCGCCTTCGGGAATATATTTGCCAAGTACAAATTCGTCGAGATTTTCGGTACAGTTGACGGTTTCCATCACGGGCAATCCAGTAGCTTGACATATAAGTTTGCACGACATTGTTTTGCCTGTTCCCGCAGGACCATGGAGCAAAAGCGATTTTACATCACCAGAAGTTACTGCATTGCAGACACTTACAAGACCATTATCTAATTTAAATTCTTCGCTGAGTTGAGGAATTAGAGATTTTTGCTCGTCGGTAAAATCGTAGGCAGGAAATTGTGCAATATCATTTTCGGTTTGATTATCCGAAATATTCATATCGAGCGAAAAACGTTCGTAACCATTTGTTTTTAAGGATTTTATATCAGCGTAAAGAAGTTTATAATTGGCGTATTTGTGACGTTGATAAAAATCTTCGCAAAGGATCACGAAATTTTCAGCGTTGTAATCGTTAAGTAACTCATACACATCGGCTTGAAGGTCGTCGTCGCGCAAAAAATCTTTTGCCAACAAAACGGTAAACGATGCGCAAATTTTATAATGTTCGAGCAAAAGTTCGTCTTCGGTTTTGTTGGTAATGGTATCGAAATATTCGTGCTCAGATATGTTGTCGGGCACCGATGGAATGGCGTTATCGTCTGAATCGTAAGCACATAGAGTAATGTCGTGTTTGTTTATTCGTGCGCGATAATAGGCAATGGCGGGGTCGAAAACTCCTTCATTATGCCATTCTTCGTTGACCGAAAATTTAATGATAAAATCGCTGTCGGATTTTTTGTAAAATAATTCACCTTGCGGCTTTTGGTCGTAGAACGATTTGAGAAACTCCACAAACATTACCACTCCTTCGGCAATTGGCTGACTGAGTGATGTTTGTGCGCTTTTTGACTGATTGTCGGGGTGAAGATAATATTTGGTAACATCAGACTTGTCTTTGAACCCAAACCCATTGAAAATCTCGTCGGAGTTGTCTCGCGAGATTCCAAATGCGGTTTTAAATAGGTTCAGTTCCATAGTCCATCTCCTAACGAATCTTATCGGTGAGCAATTTTATCTCAAATTTTACTGGTTTGCCGAGGTGAAGCACGTTGTAAACGGCGTTGCAGATGGGGAGGTCGATGTTGTATTGCTTGTTGGTTTCAAAGATACATTTGCAACCGTAGTAGCCTTCGGCCACCATTTTCATTTCGAGCATTGCCGACTGCAACGAATAGCCCTGTCCGAGCATTACGCCAAGGGTGCGGTTGCGGCTGAATTTTGAATACGCAGTTACCAACAAATCACCAAGATAGGCAGATGTTTTGATGTCGCGTGTGATGGGGTGAACAGTGTCGACAAAGCGTTTCATCTCTGTTACGGCGTTGGAAATCAGCACCGCCTGAAAGTTGTCGCCATAGCCCAAGCCTTGACACATGCCGGCAGCTATTGCAAAAATATTTTTGAGAATAGCGGCATATTCGGTGCCGTAAATATCGTCGGTGATGGATGTTTTGAGGTAACGACATTCGAGACATGTAGCTATATCTTCGGCAGTTGAAAGATTTTTTGATGCTATGGTAAGATACGAAAGTCGCTGCATAGCAACCTCTTCGGCGTGGCAAGGGCCAGCAAGAACGCAGAAATTTTTGTCTAAGTCAACGCCGTAATTCTGGTTGAAGAAATCTGCCATAAGTAGATTTTTGTCGGGAATCATACCCTTGATGGCCGACACCACGATATGGTTTTCGAGCGAGCCGGTAAACTGCTGCAAAGTGCCTTCGATAAATGCCGAGGGAATGGCAAAAATTACTATATCTGAGTTGGCTACAATTTCGTTAAGGTCGTTGTAGAACTCTATTTTCGAGGTGTCGAATATAAGCGAATTGAGGTATTTAGGGTTTTGACCGTGTTTTTGGGCATAGTCAATGTGCTCCTTTTTGCGGAGATACCAATTAACTTTGTTGCCCTCTTTTACATTGTTAATCAAAACACTAACCAACGCAGTGGCCCAACTTCCGCCGCCCACTACTGCTATTCTATGTTGTCCACACATGTATTTATCTTTTTATAATTGCAAAGGTATAACAATTAACTTCCATAAAAAAAATAAATGCCGTTATTTGATTTTGTAACTACGGCAATTTAACTTTATTTAACTTTTTGAGCCGGAGTTAACGAGCAACGCCGCTTCGCCAACACTTTGCAAAAGCCACTTAGGAGTACTTGTAGCGCCTGTTATACCAAGACGTTCTACTCCATTAAGCATTTCGGGGGTGATGCCGGATATTTGCGATATATAATAGGTGCGAGGATTGGCTTTTTGGCACGCCGAAAACAAATACTTGCCATTGCTGCTGTTGGCTCCTGCCACAAAAAGCACTGCATCAAAACGCCTTACATAGTCATGAAGGTTGGCTACTCGCGATTTTACGCTCGAACATATTGTATTAAATTTCAACAACTTACCTTCGGGATTAATTTGCTTTATGCAGAGGTCGATTTCGGTGGCAAGTGATTCGTACGATTCGTAACTCATTGTGGTTTGCGAATATAGAAGAATTGTCTTGGTAAAATCAATCTTGCTGATTTCGTTGGCAGAAGATACGACCACAACGTTGCCTCCACGCACTTGTCCCACAAGGCCCACAACTTCGGCATGGTCTTTTTTGCCAAAGATAACCGTTTGAGCATCAGGGTATTTTAATGTATTTTCGTAAATAAGATTGTGCAAACGCAACACAATTGGACATGTGGCGTCAATTACGTTTATGTGGTTGTTAACCGCAGTTTGGTATGTAGACGGAGGTTCGCCATGAGCACGAAAAAGCACTGTGGCATTGTGCGTTACGCCAAAATCTTCGTAAGATATGGTTTTCATACCAAGGTCCGACAATCGCTGCGTTTCTTCCTGATTGTGAACCATTTCGCCAAGACACAAGAGCGAGCCCGATTTGGCAATCTCAGCCTCAGCCTTGGTAATGGCATTGGTAACGCCAAAACAGAACCCCGCCTTTTGATCTATATCGATAATCATTTCTGTATCAATTGCTTATAGGCAGGTAAATCTTGCACCAATTTTAATGCTGTTTCAAATTGCTGCTCTATGGTCATATCCGAATTGTCTAACAGAATAGCGTCGTCGGCCTTGCGCAATGGGGCAATGGTGCGTTCCGAATCGGCTTTATCGCGGGCTTTGAGGTTTTCAAAAATCTCTTCAAACGATACGTCTTCTTCGCCTTTGGCAATAAGTTCGTCGTAACGTCTTTGTGCGCGTACTTCGGGCGATGCGGTTACAAATATTTTTAATTGAGCATCGGGGAAAACCACTGTACCAATATCTCTGCCGTCCATTACCACAGAAAAATCTTTGGCAAGATTGCGCTGTAAATCAACCATTTCGGCGCGTACAAAATCAATTTTGCTGATGGCACTTACATGTCGCGATACGCTAACGGTGCGAATGTTTTTTTCCACATCTTCGCCATTGAGCAATGTGTGCATATTGCCGTTTGGCATACGCTGAAACGATACTTTTATATTTTTGATATGTTCGCGGAGCATTTCCACATCGGGAGTGCCGTCGCGATACATTATATTGTTGCGGAGCGCGTAAAGCGTAATGGCGCGGTACATTGCACCGGTGTCGATATAGAGGAAACCAAGTTTTGCTGCAAGTTGCTTAGCGAGAGTACTTTTGCCGCACGACGAAAAACCGTCGATAGCTATTTTTACATTGTCCATTTTTATGTCGGGTTTAATATATTTTTCGCGGTAAATGTAGGAAATATTTTTGAAAGGTGCAAAACTATCCCTATATTTGCCAAAAACTAAATCCTAAGAATATGAAACACATTATCATTTTAGCGTTGTTGGCGGTGATGGCTACTGCTGCCAAGGCTCAACAAAATGTTGACACAACTGATTGGAATTCACTTTATTCCGCAGCCAAAATCTGTATCGAAAAAACCGACTATTTTACTGCTTCGCGGTATTTAGAAATGGCATCAAAAATCCGCCAGAGCGACACGCTGCAACGCAAACTCGCCGTATGTTATTTCAACAGAGGATATTACAAAAAATGCACCGACATTTGCCTTTCGGTATTGAGTCCCGACACCCTCGAAAGCGACCTATTTCTGCTTACTAAAAGTATGAAAAAAGCCGACGAAGACCCTGAAAAACAACTCGTTTATCAAAAACTTCTATTCAACAAAAATCCTCTTAATCAGACCAATACCATCAATCTTGCCCAAAATCTAATGGGCATGGATAGTCTTAATATGGCAATGGATTGTTTATCAAAATATTACGAAATTGATTCTACCAACATAAGTATCAATGAGTTGAGAGCTAAGGTGTATCTGCTCAACGAAAAATACAACTTAGCTATATGGGAATACGAAAGTGTAATTGCTGCCGGAGCTGTTACTCCCAACAACTATTATTTTCTTGGTGTTGCGGCTAAACGCGCCAAACAATATCAAAAAGCACTTGAAAGTTTGACAATTGCCAACGAACTAACCCTCGACCACGACCCAAACGTGCTTACTCAGTTGGGGCTTGTGCAGATGAAAATCGATTCGCTCAATTTTGAGGGTACACAAACTCTTAAACGTGCCGTTGATTTTATGCAACCCAATCCCAACTCGCTGAAAAACATTTATTACAACATCGCAGAATATTACGAAAACAAAAATTGGCGCAAGGCCCTTGATTACTATCTCAAAATCAAAGAGATAAGCGAAATGGATGCAGCATTGTCGTACCGCATAAGCACATGCTACAAGATGCTCAAAAACACCCAAAAAGAGATGGAATATCTCAGCCAATTTGTTGATCTCAGCGACGACAGCGTGGCACTCAATTACGCTCACAAACGTATCCGCCAAATCAAAGGCGACAAGTTTATGAAGGGGGAATAATCACATTCCTCCTTCATACACCACTTTGGCAAGTTTTCCGTTGCTGTAAACTGCCTCGTATATGGTTTTGCCCGAACGGTCGTATTTTGCAAATTTGCCTTCGAGAACGCCGTTTTTGTTGTAGTTTTTCTCTGATTGAGGACGACCGTTTGGGTAATATTCTGTCCATGTGCCAAACGGACGACCGGCTTTGTATTCTTCGCGACGAAGCACTTTACCATCACCTTGACGATAAAACCATGCACCGTCTTTTTTGTCGTCAACATATTGACCTTCGATTACCGAAGTGCCTATCTCGTTAAATTCGATAAATTTGCCGTGATGAACACCTTCTTTGAATGATTCTATCATGGTCTTTTTGCCGGTTTCGTCGTAGTAGGTTACAACACCGTCTTTTAGATTGTTTTTATAATTGATGGTGTAACGTGGTACGCCGTTGTCGAACCAAGCATTCCAAGTGCTGTCCATCATACCATTGTGAAACGAGCCATTCATCTCTTTTTTGCCGTTTTCGTAAAAACGCTCCCAAAAGCCTTCTTCTTTGTTGTTTACAAAGTTGCCACGGTAAAAAACTTTGCCGTTTTCATAATTCACAAGGTATGGACCGTTTTTCTCGCCATTGCGATAAACAGCAGTTTTCCAGATTGATTCGTCTTCGTAATACCATTTCCAAAGTCCGGTCATCTTGTTGTCGGCATAGTCGCCTTCATTGCCTTTTTTGCCGGTGATTTGGTAATAGATCCAATGTCCGGTTTGAACATCGTTGAGGAAATCGCCTTCAAAGTGCTTAACGATAGTTTTTTTGTCGGCAGCGGTGGTGTCGGTGCGATACCAAACGGCATGACCGTTCTTTTTGCCGGCAGAAAAATTAATTTCAGATTCTTTGCGACCGTCGGGGAAAAATCCTTTGTGCAAGCCCTCTTTCAATCCCTTGCGATAGAGACCCGACGATGTAACGGCTCCGTCTTCGTTCCAAAATGTCCAAATGCTGTCGCGGAGATTGTCTTTCATACGACCTTCGCTCTGTTTTTTGCCGTTCTGATACCAAAACGAAACAATGCCGTTTTCGATATTTTCTACACTGCGTTTTTTGCCATCTTCGTAAAAAGTGTAGGAAGTACCAGTGGGATTGCCTTTTACATATGTTTTTTTAGTGGCTACATTACCATTGTTGAAAAATGTTTTCCAAAGTCCCTCTTTGAGACCGTCTTTGTATTCGCCTTGTTCTTTTACAGTTTTTTCATCGGCATAATAGGTGATATATGTGCCGTTTCCGTTTTCAAACAGAGGTTTTCCGGTGTTGGTAAATGCACTTACAGCCAAGCAACCCGACGGATTGCACCTTTCTACAAAAATAAGCGTGCCGTTGATATTGTAATAATTCCAAATAGAATCTTTTTTGCTGTCAAGATAGCGTCCCGAAACCTTTGGAGTGCCGTCGCTGTTGTATTCACGGTATTCGCCTTGAGCCTTGCTGTTATAAACAAAACCTTCGCTTTTGAGTTTTCCGTTTTCGTAGTAATACGCCATACGACCGTTGACAGCACCTACGTAATAGTCGATCTCCTTGGTTAGAACACCTTTGCGGTTGTAGTATTTCCAACGACCGTCGGGATGTCCGTTTTTGAGTTGTCCTTCACTCTCTTTGATTTCGGTTTTTTCAAAGTATGTTACAACATATTCGTCTTGCGCCGACACCGATAATGCCGCAGAAGCCATCAGCGCCAGCAATAGAAAGTGTTTCATGATTTCCGGCTTTACTATATTATATATTAAGGTGTGAACCTAATTTTCTCTTGACTTGGTTTTCAGAAAATCGTTTTCGTTTTTGAGTTCGGCAATCTGACGTTCCAAATCTTTTACATGCATAATATTATCGGTAATATCTTTAGAAATTACCATAACGGATTTAAGCACGTTTTGATCGTCGCGAGTAGGCGTGTATATCTCGTTGAGGTAGAACTCTTTGCCATTGAATTTGTAATGGTTTATCTGCGCATGTACAAGTCCTTGGCTAAGGTGTTCCATAATGCCGTTGAATTTATCCACTTCCTCTTTTTCAACCATAAAGCTACGAATATCTTTGGCTTCGAGGTCGCCAACAAGCAATTCGATGTTGGCAAGGAAACGGTTGTTGGCTGTAACAAAATAGCCCTGAGCATCGAGTTCGTAGTATCCTGCCGAATTGTTGAGCATAAACTCCATTTTGCGTAGAGCCTGACGCGACTGTTCGGCTTTTTCGGTAAGTTTCTGAATGGTAGACTGCGATGTTTCTGCTTGGTTTTCGTAGTCGTCGTGAAGTTTTTGATATTTTACAAGTTCGTTCTTGTTGATTTCTTGGAGGTTTTCGATTTTCGCCTTGAGGTTTTCGATATTTTTGTGCACCTCTGCCTCCTGCTGTGCCAAACGTTCCGACTTTTCGGAAGATTCTTCAAGAAGTTTGGCGGTGTTCATGTTAATCTTAACGTTGGCAATGGTGGCGGCGATGGTTTCACCGATCTTTTCGATAAACTCTACTTGGTATTTTTCGATTACGCGGAACGATGCAAGTTCCACAATACCAAATGTTTCGGCGTTTACTTTCAACGGAACAATTACCAAACAAGTGGGGTCTGCTTCGCCTAAGCCGCTGCTAATGTGCACGTAACCTTTTGGAAGGTCGGTAAGGTAAACAGTTTCGTTTTCGCGGAAGCACTGTCCGATAAGGTTTTCACCAATTTCGATACGCTGTTTAGCATATTTAAGACGGTCGTAAGCGTAAAATGCTGTAAGGTCGAGGTGAATATCCTCTTTGTCGCTGTCGTCAACAATGTAGATACCGCCCATATTGGCATCAAGATAGCGAACGAGTTTTTCGATAACTTTGTTGGAAAGTATCTGCATATCGTCGCCCACGTTACGGAGCAATTCGTTGAATTCGGCAAGACCTTGCGAAGCCCAGTTGCGTTGAGCGTTCTCGTTCTTTCGCTGCTCGGCGTCTTTTTCTGCCTTGATAAGGTTGTCGCGCATGACGAGCAGTGAGTTGGCAAGCACGTCGTGTTTGCTTCGAGGTTTAAACTCGGTGGTAAAATCGCCTTCACCAATTCGGATTGCAAACTGCGAAGTTTCTTTCAAGTTAGCCACCAAAACCTTGATAGACTCAACCATGTCACCGATTTCATCGTTTCGTTCGTATCCGTTAACCTCAGGCAGAATACCCCGGCTTATCTTGTTGATAATGCCCTTGATATAACTGATCGACGAAATCATATGATAACTTGTGGTAATACCTACAAACACCACCACAAAAAGCACAAAGACAATGCACCAGAGTAGCACTTTTAATGAGTGTGTGATATTGTCATCAATTCGGTCTAAATTGCGAGAAGAAATTGTGTAAAAAGAACTTGCGAGTTTTGAAGCGTCGAAAAATACCGACTTGTACATACGAGCTATACGTCCGTCGAGAAGGTCGCTGCGCAATTCTGCCATAGCTTGTGTATCGTCTTGACTTTTTGCCTCCATCATATTGTCCATATACTCGCCGTGCATCATAAAAAGCGAGTCGGTTTTTTCGGAAGTTACAAAAAACAAGTCGCGTTCGGCATCGCCCCAAAGGTCGTGATCCACAAAGTTGAGAATCTGCTTTTTGAGCGAGTCGAGTTGCATGCCGTGACAGGCATCAATTTCGTTGTTGACACGCTTGGCAGCCGAAGCAGAGTCGCACTGAAGGGTCCACCTTATTACAAGCGAATGAGTTTGCTCAATGAGGTCTTTGAATTTTTCGGTATACATCAACGAAGGATAGTTTACCGAAATATTCTCAGAGAGAATCTCGCTGTTTTTGCGCTGGCTGCTGTTGAGCAGGTAATACATCACAAGTATCAGCACGCCCAATGTGCCGAAGCCTAAAATCAATTTCAGTTTTACTGTAAAATGAAAGCCGGATTTCATCTTATTTTATTTTATTAATTGGTTTTCAAACATATAGCCTATTTTTAAATCAAAATCGGCATATAAAGTTATGCAACAAATAAACCAATTGCAAATTTTTTTATAAAAAAATTTTTTCAATGCATAATTTTGTACACCAACTCTTGCAAAAGTGCTCCGGGATCGGTTGAAGAATTGCCCACGCCTTTGCTTTTTAAATCGTATTCTCTAAGCAGCGAAATAGCCTTAATCACCTTGGGAGCAGGGAAACGTTTTTGCGCCGTTGCGTAGTCTTTGAGAAAAAACGGATTGCACCCCAGAGCTGCGGCTTGAGTTTTAGCATCGTCGCGAATGTGCTGGTTGAAAATCAACAGTTTGCAAAAATATCCGTACAAAGCCGTGATGGTTAGCACCAATGGATTGTCTTTCTGATTTTTAGAAAAATGGTCTACAATTCTTGCGGCTTTTAGCACATCGCCCGAACCAATAGCGTTTTGAAGCTCAAAATTGTTGTAGTCTTTGCTTATGCCAATATTATCTTGAATGTTGGCAGGCGAAATTTTTGAGCCTGACGGCAAAGCAATGGCGAGTTTATCTACCTCGTTGGCAATTTTCGACAGGTCGGTGCCGAGATAGTCGGTGAGCAGTCGCAACGCCACTGGATCTATGGTGTAACCTTTTTCTTTAATATACGATTCAGCCCAAGATGGTATCTTATTGTCGTACAGTTTTTTTGACGTAAACACCACTCCGGCTTTCTCGATAGCTGCAGCTAACTTTTTGCGTTTATCAAGTTCCTTATACTTGTGACATAGCACCAAAATGGTGGTTTTCTGTGGTTTTTGCACATAGAAAACGAGGTCGTCGATTTTTTTCATATCCTGAGCCTCTTTTACTATAACCACCTGATGCTCAGCCATCATCGGAAATCGTTTGGCAAGATTGTCGAGATTTGGCACGTCGATATCCTTGCCGTACACCACTGTTTGATTGAATGTTTTTTCATCGTCGTTGAGTGCGTTTTTTTCGATGTATGACGCAATTTGGTCGATAAAATAGGGCTCGTCGCCCTGTAATAGATACACGGGGGCGAATTTCCGAGCCTTAAGGTCGGCCATGATGCCTTCGTATGTAGATGCCGCCATAATATATATAAGGTGTTAGAAACGAAGATGCTTAACGCTCTGGCAATTGTTGATAATCTCTTGGAGCGACTTGATACCTATTTCTAAGTGCGTATCCACATAGTTGTGAGTTACTTTGTTGTCAGATTCACGAGTTTTTACACCCGACGAAATCATAGGTTGGTCGGAAACCAAAAGTAATGCGCCGGTGGGAATCTGATTTTTGAAACCAACAGTAAATAGAGTAGCTGTCTCCATATCCACCGCCATAGTGCGAATTGTGCGGAGATAATCTTTAAACTCATCGTCCCATTCCCACACACGACGGTTGGTGGTGTATACAGTTCCAGTCCAATAGTCTTTACCTGCGTCGCGAACCATCGCCGACACAGCACGCTGAAGGTTGAATGCCGGCAGAGCGGGCACTTCGGGAGGTAGATAAGCATTGCTTGTACCTTCGCCACGAATGGCAGCAATAGGCAGAATCAAGTCGCCCAACTGGTTTACACGTTTAAGACCGCCGCATTTGCCCAGAAACAGCACAGCCTCAGGATGTACGGCACTTAGCAGGTCCATAATAGTGGCGGCATTGGGACTTCCCATACCAAAGTTTACGATGGTGATACCCTCAGCCGAGGCGTTGGGCATATTCTTATCTTCGCCCAAAATCGGCACATTGTACATGTGGGCAAAAAGTTCCACATAGTGCTGAAAGTTGGTCAACAGAATATGTTTGTCAAACTCTTCAATTTCGCGCCCTGTGTAACGGGGCAACCAATTATTTACAATTTCTTCTTTTGTTCTCATATTTCAATAAATATTATTATTTTCGCCTGATTTTCAATATTACAATATATGCAACAGTTGAATTTACCGCCGTGCAATTTAACAATAAAAAACGGTTCACAAAATAAATATATTTTTGACATTATACGAAAAAAATATATTGTTTTAACACCCGAAGAATGGGTGCGTCAACATTTTGTCCATTTTTTGATAAACTACAAACATTTTCCTAAGAACCTAATGCGCACCGAAAACGGCTTGAAATTATACAACACCGTAAAACGCAGCGATATAGTAATTTATAACCGCAACGCCGAGGCGGTGGCGCTTGTGGAGTGCAAAGCTCCCGAAGTAAAAATTAGCCAAAGCACATTCGACCAAATAGCACGATACAATATCCATTTCAACGCCTCTATACTAATGATTACCAACGGAATAGATACCTATTGCGTAAAAGTTGACAAGCAAGAAGGCGGATATCATTTTTTGGAGGATATTCCTGATTATCAGAATATTTAATTATTCCTCCGCCACAGCTATTATATTATATCTAACCACAAAAAGGTAGAGTATTCCGGCAAGCATAATTATTTTGGCAAGGGTAGACACAAAATGAATTTCTTTTTTGCTATTCATAGTCATAACCTTGTAAATCAAAAACAAAAGCGGCAGCACCAATGCCACTCCAAAATAAACTGCCGAAAGAGTGTCGCCAAGAAATGTGTGCCAAACCACTACCAATGCAGCTATGGTGGCAACAATAAGCACCGACGAAACTATTTTTGAAGCCGTTACGCCAATGACTGCGGGCACAGTGTTGCGACCAATTTCGCGATCACCGTCAACATCTTCGATGTCTTTTATAATCTCGCGAAAAAGGGTGGTTACAAATGCAAACAACGCAAAGCCCAACGCCCAATAAAACAATATGTTGAGGTCGAGCAATCCGTTTACAACATTTTCGTTGCCTACTGCAATTTGTCCCGGGATCTCGTATGCCACAGGCAAAAGTGGAACCATGCTGGTAAGGAAAGCCACTATCACATTACCCAAAAGAAACATTTTTTTGTAGGTAGACGAATAAAACCACAATAATCCCGACACAAAGGGGAAAAACAATGCAAACAACCACACTCCTATTCTGAGCGAAACCACAGCACCCAACACGCACGCAGCAATATTGAGTCCGAGATGCCAAGCAAGAGCATTGCCACGGCTTACATCATTGCCAATAACCACATTGTCGGGACGATTTATCATATCCGACTTGGTGTCGAAATAATCATTTATAATGTATCCTCCGGCAGCCAACATCACTGTAGCAGCAGTAAGAAACACAAAATCGAGAACCGTAAAGGTAGGCTCAAGTTCGTAAAGAGTAAGAATCGGGTGCACAAGACACCAATTGATTAGCACCTGCAAAAGCAATATCATCAGCAGGTTTTTTATTCTTATTATTTTAAAAAATGCATTCATTGTTGTGATTCTGAGGGGGTTAATCCATCTTTGTAATTTTTGGCAAACTCAATTATGCTGTCGCTTACAAAGCTATAAATTTTTTTCAAATTTGGATACTGATTTAGCATTTCGAGATGATAATTCATAATGCGGGTGTCGTTTCGTACCGCAGGACCGCTTTGGCAAAGTACCGGGTCGTTGGTCAAAGCCTTGCGCACAGTTTCGTGAATGAGCGGTTCAAGAAGTGCAAAATCCACATTATCCTTGGTCATAAGCATTTTTGACACCGAAATCATATGATTGGAAAAATTGCACGCAAACACCGCGCTTAAGTGAAGAATACGCCGCTGAGCCGAACTCATTTCCCTAACATCGCCCGAAAGCGAACCGGCAACCATCATTATTTTTTGCATAGTAATTTCGTCGCTACTCTCCACAAGTAGAGGCACTTGGGCAAAATCCACCGACACACCCTTGGTAAATGTTTGCACGGGATAAATCACTCCACATTTTTTGAAAAAACGTTTAAGCACATTAATGTCGGTAGTGCCGCTTGTATGGAGCACCAGATGTTGGGTTTTCAGGGCGGCGGCGGCTGGCACAATGCCATTGTCGGCAGTTACTATAAAGTAGACATCGGCATAAGGGGTGATTTTATCTAATTCAAACACCGGCACTACTCCAAAGGCATTGCTTATAGCACGCACATTGGCAATAGTACGTCCGTAAACGCCCACAACGTTGTGTCCCGATTTTTGCAAAGCCGGTATTAGGCTCCAAGCCACGTTGCCAGTTCCAAATACAAAAATATTCATCGCACAATTTTATTTTTTAATAATATGCAAAGGTTGATAATTATTTTTATTTTGCAAGTTTTTTTTGCAATTTTGCACAAAAAAATAGAAAAAATATGTCTACAAAATTATTGGCGGTAACAGGAAACCCTGTTTTGCATAGTTTAAGTCCCGTACTTATGAACGGAGCTATCGATGCACAAGGTTCCGACTACAGATATTTTCGACTTACAGCACAATCGGCAGGCGAGGCAATTATGGTATTTAAAATGTTGCAAATGAGCGGAATGAATGTAACAGCTCCGTTTAAACAAGACGTTATACCATACCTCAACCATCTTACCGACAACGCCCAAAAAGCCGGAGCGGTCAACTGCGTTTTTGTACGCAACGGTCAACTTTGGGGCGACAATACCGACATCACCGGCGTGGAACTCTCCATTAGGCAGCATCCAGAATTTCTCAAAGACGGCAAAATGCTTGTAATAGGCAGTGGAGGCGCAGCTCAAGGCGTGATTATCGCCGGACAAAATCTCGGTGTAGAAGTGTCGGTGGTAGCCCGCAATCAAGAAGCATTGGCAAAACTCAAAGATCAATTTGGTGTTAAGGTATTTTCACTCAACGATATCAATACACTCGTAAAACAATACAAAATAATAGTTCAGGCACTTCCTTCGGGAGTAAAAGCTTTTGACCCAGAAATACTTACATCAGACTGTCTGATACTCGATGCCAACTACAAAGATTCGGTGTTTGAACCGTTTATCCAAAAAATTGGCTTCAAATTTCTTTCAGGCAAAGATTGGCTTGTGCATCAAGCAGTTCCGGGATTTGAATTGTTTACCGGAGACAAAACCACTGCCCAAATTATGTACAATGCCTTAGACCGTTACAAATTTGAATACAAAGGACGCATAGCTCTCACAGGATTTATGGGCGTGGGCAAAACCACTTCGGGCAAGATTCTCGCCAAACTCACAGGCTATCGTTTTGTAGATATGGACGATGAAATTGAAGCCCAAGAGGGAATGAAAATAACCGAAATTTTCAAAACCAAGGGCGAAGATTATTTCCGCAAAGTAGAAACCGAAATGCTAAAACGCTATGCCGGAGAACAAAATATCATACTATCGTGCGGAGGAGGCACAGTAAAAAATCCAGTAAATCAAGCCGTGCTCAAATCCGATTTTGTTACCGTATGGCTTTATGCATCAGCCAAATACTGTATCAATGGTTTGGATATTTCAAACCGTCCGCTGCTGCAATGCGACAATCCGCTTGCTGCCGCCGAAAAAATGCTCGCCGAGCGAATACCATTCTACGCCTCTTGCGCCTACGCATTGGTGTGCGTTGAAAATTTAGAAACCGAACAAATCGCAAACAAAGTTTATGAACAAATTAGTAGAACCTTCGGAATATAGGGCGGAATTTACAATTCCCTCGTCAAAAAGTTATATGCAAAGAGCTGTGGCACTGGCTATTCTCGCCAACGGCAAAACAGTGTTGCACAATCCCGATTTCAGCAACGATTCGTTGGCAATCATTGAGATAGCCCGCAAACTCGGTTGCAGCGTGCTCAATAGCACCGACCGCGTAGAAATTAAACCATTTAAAACAATAAAAGCCAACAACTTATCTGTAGGTGAGGCTGGTCTTGGATTAAGACTTTTTACGCCGGTTTGTTGTCTTTTTAATACCGACATAACCATCGGCGGATACGGCACACTGCTAAACCGTCCGATGTCGATGATGGAAAAACCCCTTGCCGACCTTGGTGCTAAAGTAAAAACCACCAACGGATACATTCCAATCAGTATTTCGGGCAAAATGACCGGCGGCGAAACCGAAATCGACGGCAGCGAAAGTTCTCAGTTTCTCACAGGATTGCTCACCGCATTGCCATTAGCCGAAAAAGACTCTATTATAAAGGTGAAAAACCTAAAGAGCATACCATATGTAGAAATGACTCTCGACATCATACGACGTTTTGGCGGCGAAATCACCAATCAAGATTACAAGGTGTTTGCCATCAAGGGCGGACAAAAATATCACGGTATAGATTACACCGTTGAGGGCGACTGGAGTAGTGCCGCAGGACATCTTGTAGCAGGAGCTATCGCCGGAAGCGCCACCATATTCGGACTCAATCCTGCTTCACTGCAAGCCGACAAAGCCATCATCAATGTGCTTATGAATTGCGGCGCTCATATCGAAATTGATTCCGACAAAATAACAGTGTCGAAAAAAGACCTCATCCCATTTCGTTTTGATGCTACCGATTGTCCCGACTTGTTTCCAGTGGTGGCTAGTCTCGCTTCGCAATGCAACGGAGTATCTATTATCAAAGGTATCTCACGATTAGCTCACAAAGAGAGCAACCGAGCTCTTTCAATAAAAGAAGAATTTGAAAAATTAGGCATAATCATCGACCTTTCGGGCGACAATATGATAATTCACGGAGGAATAATCTCCGGCGGACACGTTAACAGTCACAAAGACCACCGAATGGCTATGGCAATGGCTATTGCAGGTCTTACAGCCAAAGACCCCGTTCAAATCGACGACGCTGAAGCTGTGAGCAAATCGTATCCAAAATTTTGGGATCATTTTTATATGTCGATAAAAAAATAATTACAATTTTTTTTGGAAAAAGTTATATATTTGTTTACCTTTATTGCAAGTTTTGAATAGCCAAAAGTGAAACAGTATAATTCGCATAAGATATACAATATCAGTTTGATTTTCATAGCAATAATGCTGGCATATGTGGTAAAATTGTTCTTCATTCAAGTGATGGACTCTAAGTACAAAATGTCGGCAGAGAGCAATGTATTCCGACGTGTGGTTGACTATCCGGCTCGCGGATTGGTATTTGACCGCAACGAAAAACTACTTGTATACAACGAATCATCTTACGACCTTGTAGCAGTGCCAAACAAAGTGCCGCCGTTTGACACCGCCGACCTTTGCAATATTCTCGGCATATCGGTAGAGGCATTCAAAGCAGAATTTCAAAAGGCTGTAAACTATGCTCCATACAAGGAAAGCGTTATCCATAAGCAGATTACAAAGCAACGCTACTCTTATTTGCAAGAGAAAATGTACAAATTCATAGGGTTCGACGTGCAAGAGCGTACCGCCCGCCGTTACGAGTACAACGGAGCGGCACACGTGCTCGGATATGTTCGCGAAGCCGACCAAAAATATATTGAGGCAAATCCCTACTACAAACCCGGCGACTATATCGGCGTGGCAGGAATCGAAAAATCTTACGAGGAAGTGCTTCGCGGCAAAAAAGGTCAAAAAATTTATGTGGTTGACGTTAGAAACCGTATTCAAGGTAGTTATATGGACGGCAAGCACGACACCGCTGCCGTGGTGGGCGACAACATTATCTCCACACTCGACATCGACCTTCAAATGTACGGCGAACAACTTATGCGCAACAAGATTGGCAGCGTAGTGTGTATCGAACCCGAAACAGGCGAAATTCTTGCTTTGGTAAGTTTACCCGGCTACGACCCTAACCTGCTGGTAGGTAGCGATTTGGCCATCAATTATCCCAAACTATTGCGCGAGAATTTTACCCCGATGTTTAACCGTGCCATTATGGCGTGCTATCCTCCCGGATCCACATTTAAGCCCATCAATGCGCTTGTAGGATTGCAAGAGGGCGTGATAACACCCAGTTCGGCGTTTCCTTGCAACGGAGGTTTCAGCATTGGTAGCCACGTGGTAAAATGTCACCATGCAGGAAGTCTCGACCTTGTGCCCGCCATTCAGCATTCGTGCAACGCATATTTCTGCTACGAATTTACCAAAATCATTGGCGACAAAAAATACCGACGTGCCGACAGCGCATATTCCAACTGGCGCAGAAGGGTTCAGAGTTTCGGCTTAGGTATCAAACTTGGTAGCGACCTTTCGCAAGAAAACAAAGGAATTATCTATACCAAAGACTATTACAACAAATTCTACGGTGAAGGACACTGGAGTGCGTTTACCATCATTTCGCTCTCAATCGGTCAGGGCGAGTTGAGTTTTACGCCGTTGCAGATTTGCAACGCTTGCGCCACCATTGCCAACCGTGGATACTACATTATTCCTCACATTGTTAAGCACATAGAAGGTCGCGACACCATAGCCCACCGCCTTACCGTACGTCAGGAGACTGGTATCAACCCAAGCTATTTTGAACCGGTAATCCAAGGTATGAGGGCTGTGTGCGAATATGGTACAGGACGCTCGGCGCAAGTGCCGGGAATTGCAGTTTGTGGCAAAACAGGTACGGCACAGAACCCTCACGGCAAAGACCACTCTATTTTTGAAGCCTTTGCACCGATGGATCATCCAAAAATTGCCGTAGCGGTTTACGTTGAAAACGGCGGATTCGGTGCCACATATGCCGCACCAATTGCAGGTCTTATGATTGAAAAATATCTCAAAGGCGAGGTTTCGCGCAAAGATGTGGAAAAACGCATGCTTGACGCCGACCTCATCGGACCACTTTTGCAAAACATGAAACAAGACTCAATTAAAAACGCAGCTAAACGACAATGAAACACAGAGGAGGCAACATATTTCTTTCTATCGACTGGATAACGGTGCTGATTTACACTGCGTTGGTTATACTCGGATGGATTAATATCTACTCAGCAGTATACGACGAAAGCCACAGTAGCATACTATCAATGTCGCAACGATACGGCAAACAGTTAGTATGGATTGGAATTGCCTATGCCATCATCACCGTTGTAATGGCATTTCAAGCAAGGGCTTACTCCATATTTGCCTACATTGTGTACGGACTATTTATCATAGCGTTGATTTTAGTGCTAATAGTGGGCACCAAAACCAACGGTGCAAGGTCGTGGTTTGTGATAACCGATTCAATTAAATTTCAGCCAGCCGAGTTTGCCAAGTTTGCCACGGCTCTTGCCATAGCCAAACTTATGAGCAGTTTCGACTTTGACATATCATCGTTTACGATACCGTGCATCAAAAATATGATGAAGATTGCAGCCATAATATTGATGCCCGCCATGCTGATTCTTCTGCAGCCCGATATGGGTTCGGTGCTTGTATACGCAAGTATGATTTTTGTGATGTATCGCGAAGGTCTGCCGGGATATTTTCTTGCTTTGATAGTGCTCGCAATTGCGGTGTTTATTTCCACACTGTTGCATCCGTTGTGGGCTGTGATTGTTGGATTGCTGATTCTTGCCGAACTTATCTATTTTCTTCATCGTCAGGATATTGTGGAAACAGCCATCAGCACAGGTGTTATTGCAGTTTTATTTGGAGCATTGTGGGCTGGCAACCATTGGCTCATGCACGACAAATACGCCATCGACCGTCTACTGCTTGTATCGGTGTTTGTGGCATCGCTATTGTTTTTAGTTTATGCCTATCTCAAGAAAAACACATCAATATTAGTAGGAATAGTGATACTTGCAGGTTCGCTGGTATTTATGTTTTCGGTCGACTATATTTTCCACAACATAATGACCCAACACCAGCAAACCCTTATCAATGTGTTTCTCGGAGTGGAAAACGACCCTCAAGGCACAGGCTACAATGTGGAACAGAGCAAGATAGCCATAGGTTCGGGCGGTCTCACCGGCAAAGGATTTTTGGAAGGAACACAAACCAAGTTTAACTTTGTGCCCGAACAAGCTACCGACTTTATTTTCTGCACCGTGGGCGAAGAATGGGGATTTGTTGGCACCACATTTATTATTGCACTCTTTGTAACATTGATTATCAGGATAATGTGGCTTGCCGAACAGCAAAGATCTGCATTTTCAAGAATTTACGGATACTGTGTGGCGTCGATTCTATTTCTACACTTAGCCATCAATGTGGGCATGACCATAGGAATGGTGCCGGTGATAGGTATCCCGCTACCGTTTTTTAGTTACGGAGGCAGTTCGTTGTGGTCGTTTACAATACTGCTGTTTATATTTATAAGGCTTGATGCTTCGAGAGACGAGCAGTTGTAGCGTCACTACTTTTTGTAAAAATTCATTTCATCTACATACTCCCAAACCTTAGGAGGCATATAGAAACGCACATCTTTGCCGTTGGCAATGGATTCGCGGATAAATGTGCTAGAAACCTCAATAAGTGGTGCGTCAACGATATGGACGTTGGGATAATTGGCAAAATCGCCCACAGGACAATCCTTGCGTGGGAATATCAAAATATGATAATTGTCAATAATTTGCTGAGCGTTTTTCCAACGAGGAAAACGTTCTACATTGTCGCTGCCAATAATCAAGCAAAACTCCTTGTTGGGATATTTCTCTTTGAGATATGTAAGCGTGTCGATAGTATACGACGGTTTAGGAAGACTAAACTCCACATCGCAAGCACGAAATTTCTTAAAATCATCAACGGCACGATGCACAAGTTCAAGCCGCTGATAATCCGGCAGCAATGATTTTTTTTCTTTAAAAGGATTTTGAGGACTGATAACAAACCACAACTCGCCGATGTCGCCATACTCCACAAGGTAGTTGGCGAGCATCAGGTGTCCGTTGTGAATCGGATTGAACGAGCCGAAATAAAGTCCGGTCAACATTCAGATTATTCGTTTTGACGATAGATAGATTTTGCTTTCTCAGCCCAGATATTACCGTCAACTGCGATGCCTTGTTTTTCATCTTCGTAGTTGGCAAATGGTCCGATAGAGAGCAACTTAAATGAGATACCCTCGAAGAGAGCGTTCTTAAACTGATCGTAAGATCCCGACGAAACGGCTGCAGGGCTGTGTGCAAACTCGTAAGCACCTATGCGTTTGAGTTCGTTAAATGAAACCTGAAACCAGTAAAGTTCGCGAGGAATTTCGCCCTGAGGTATACCGGTAACTTTGTCGATGTTCTTTTTGTAAAAAATGGTGGCGTTGTCGGCCTGAAGCTTGCAAGGGAACGGACCAATCACAATACGTTTTCTTGCCACGCCTTTCCAAACAGCCTTTTCAAAAACCTTTTTGGAACCAGAAGAAACTTTAGATGCGCCCGAAATAATCTCAATGTCGCGTTTTTTGGGGTCGATTTTGATCTGAATATCAAACCACCAAAGAATGTCGGGGTCGGTGTCTTCCAATACGTCAACAGGCTGCTGAGGAGCTGCGCTGAGGTTCTTTTTGGGATGTCCGCCTTTGGCCGAAGCATTGATACAAAATGCGGAGAGAACCGCCATAATGATCAGAAGTAAAGATATTTTTTTCATAGTGTTGTATTTTTCGTTGTTAACTCTGTTGTAAAACAAATTTTATACCATATAGTTAAAATTTACAGAAGACAAAGTTACCAAAAATTTTTATCATTTTTATTAATTCGTAACAAAAAAATTAATATATTTGCTATGTAAAACAAAAACTCAAAAACACAAGAAGATGAAAAAACTCATTTATGCGGCAATGGTGACCGCCTTATTCACAATGGCTTCGTGCTATCAAACCACCAACAATAACAATAAACCCAACGGCAAGGAAACCGAGATTACCGACAACACCACCGACAACGACGTGAAGCCGGCTCCCGACAACAATGTACAGCCTACTCCCGACAACAAAAAAGACGACAAGAAAGAAGACAAAGACAAAAATTCATTCAAGTCGGCAGAAGGCAAATTCTCAATTGATTTTCCGATGCCTCCCGCCGGTCCTACCAAAAACTCCTACACCACAAAGGCTGGAACTATCGAAAACGTTCAGTACGTTTACACCAAGAGCGATAAGGGAAGCTATTTTGCAAGTTACTCCGACTATCCCGCCGGTGCTGTAACAGATGCCAACGTAGAAGCTACTCTTAAAACTCAGGCTGAATCGTTTATGAAAAAGATGGGCAGCAAAATCGAAAAATCTTCATCTGAACGTATTGACGGCAACAAAGGTCTCTCTTTTTCCGGCAAACGCGACAATCTTGTTATCAATATGCGCTCATTTTTTGTAGGCAAACGCTACTATCAATTTGGTACAATTGCCGAAGAGTCAGAAATTTCAACAAAAGATAGCAACAAGTTTATCGACTCGTTTAAGGTAAAATAATTACTAAAGGTTAATGCATCACTGATCTTTTGAGCAGATACGGCACAAGTATTTCTTTAAAAGATTTTGAGATGTTGGCCTCAACATAATCCATATTGTACATACCGCAGTGCTGTTTCAAACGGGTACAGAATCCCGACGACAGACTGCGGTATGTTTCTTTATATTCCAATGGATTAAGGGCAACGGTTTTGCCCGATTCCATATCCACAAATTTATAAGGACGGTTTTCGAAATTAAAATCCAATTCGGTGGCACGGTCTAAAACGTGAAACAGCACCACATCGTGCTTGGCGTGTCGCAAATGTTGAAGTCCTGCAAAAACACTTTCCTCATCGGCTGTATCAAACAAATCACTGAAAATCAACACCAACGAGCGTTTATGTATACTCTCGGCTATGGTGTGAAGACATTTGGCAATAGACCCTGTAGATTCTGCATTAGTGGTAGAAGATTGCTCGGCGATGGTTTTCTGCAATGTAGAAAAAAGCATTTTGGCGTGCACTGTAGATACTTTGGCATCGCACGAAAAAGAAATATCGCGGTCAAACAAAGTGAGAGCCACAGCATCGCGTTGAGTACGCAAAAGATTGATGATGGCAGCAGCACATACCGACGAAAATTCAAGCTTGTTGAATTTTTCGCCAGCAGCCTTGTAGCGCATCGACGATGATGTATCAATCAATATGTAACAGCGTAGGTTGGTTTCCTCCTCGTAACGTTTCACAAATAGTTTATCGGTGCGGGCATATAGTTTCCAGTCGATATGGCGAGTGCTTTCACCTTTATTATAAAGGCGGTGCTCGTTAAACTCGGCAGAAAAACCATGAAAGGGACTTTTGTGAAGTCCCGTCATAAAACCTTCGGTGATATGCGCCGCCACAAATTCCAAATTATTGAGGTCGGCGATGTCGGTGAGCCGTTCAATCATTAGGAGAGCGGTGAAGCGTATGTTAGCACGTCTTTGCCCGTTACCTCATTGCCACAGAGAATGATAAGGCGTTCGAGCACATTGCGAAACTCGCGGATGTTGCCTGTCCAATTGATTTTTTGGAGCTCGGCAATAGCATCGGGAGTAAAGGTTTTGGGATTAGAGTAGTATTCGCCCGAAATCTGGTTGTTGAAATAGTCTACCAAAAGGGGAATATCCTCCAAACGTTCGTTGAGCGAGGGTACTTTTATTATAATAACGCTAAGACGGTGATAAAGGTCTTCGCGGAAACGTCCTGCAGCAATCTCTTCTTTGAGGTTTTTGTTGGTGGCGGCAATAACGCGAACATTGATTTTGATTTCCTTGTCGGAGCCCACACGCGAAATTTTGTTTTCTTGAAGCACACGCAACACCTTGGCTTGAGCAGCGAGACTCATATCGCCAATCTCGTCTAAGAAAATTGTACCATTGTCAGCTGCTTCAAATTTGCCTTTCTGCTGTTTCATAGCCGAAGTAAACGCACCTTTTTCGTGACCGAAAAGTTCGCTTTCGATAAGTTCAGAAGGAATGGCTGCACAGTTTACCTCGATAAAAGGACCGCCTGCACGCTGACTTTTTTCGTGAAGCCAACGCGATACAATTTCTTTTCCGGTGCCGTTTTCGCCCTGAATGAGCACACGAGCATCGGTGGGAGCTACACGCTCTATAATCTCTTTTATATGGCGAATGGCAGGCGACTCGCCCACCATTTCGTATTTGCGGTTGAGTTTTTGTTTAAGAGTCTTGATTTCAGCCACATGGCTACCACGCTCGGTAGCGTTTTTGATAACCACGAGCAGACGGTTGAGGTCGAGCGGTTTTTCGATAAAATCATACGCGCCTTTTTTGATGGCCTCCACTGCGGTTTCCACAGTGCCGTGTCCCGAAATCATCACTACGGCAACATCAATATTTCTTGCCATAATTTCCGACAGCACTTCTAAGCCGTCCATTTTGGGCATCTTAATGTCGCACAATACGATGTCAAATTTGCCGGTAGAGAGTTTTTCTAATCCCTCAAATCCGTCTTGGGCAAGTTCAACTTCGTGTGATTCGTAAGTTAAAATGTCTTTAAGTGTGTTTCTGATAGCACGTTCGTCGTCTATTATTAATATTTTTGCCATAATGTCTTTTTTTTTCTTTTACAAATATACGACATTATTTGTTTGTTGTACAAAAAAATTGCGTATTTTTACATTATCACATTAATTTTTATATTTATGGCAAAAATACACACTGCAGGCGAGACAGTTTTCGACATAATTTTCGAAAACGGCGTGCCCACGGGCGGCACTCCGGGCGGCTCGGTACTAAATACTTCTGTGTCTCTTGGTAGATTAGGCCTTCGTCCTTGTTTTCTTACCGATATCTGCTCCGATATGTTGGGCGAGAATATTAAAAAATTTCTTGCCGACAACGGCGTGGAGGCAGCAAGCGTGATTGAAGATTCGGCTATGAAAACTTCGGTGGCGCTGGCTTTTTTAGACGAACACAAAAACGCTCGTTACCAATTTTACAAAAGTCGCCCCGGCAAATGCCACGAAGAACTATTCTGCACAGATTTTAATCCAAACGACATTTTTCTTTTCGGATCGTTTTACGGCATCATGCCCGAAATTCGCGGAGGAATGCGCAGACTAATCAACAGCGCAAAAAACAACAATGTGCTTATTGTTTACGATCCAAATTTCCGTGTCCCTCACCTACCCGACCTACCTCGTGTAATGCCGTTTATTGAAGAAAACATAGCTGCAGCAAGTATCATCAAGGGAAGCGACGAAGATTTTTCGCTGATTTTCAACGCCCCTGATTTTGAATCGGCGTTAAAGGCATTGCACAATATTAATCCATCCGCCACAATATTTTACACTATGGGGGCAAAGGGTTGCAAATGCGAACATAAAGGAAATGTGGTACAATGTGCCGCACCTAAAATTACTCCTGTAAGCACCATAGGAGCAGGCGATAATTTCAACGCCGGTATTGTTTACGGTTTGGTAAAACACAATATCGGAATGGAGCAACTACACAATGGAGTTAGTGCTGAGATATTGAAGGATATTATGGAGGTAGCTACGAGATTTGCGCAAGAGGTTTGCCTTAGTAATTATAATTATATTGCTAAAAAATAATTTAGGCGGACGAGCCGTCCGCACCCCAATTACAATTTAGGACAAGAGATAGCAGCGTGGCGTTTCTTGGCCTTGGCTTTGGGTTGGAACTCGTACATTACCGACAACTCGTGAGCACCACCAGTGGTTGAAAGCAACTCACCGATAGAGAAGTCGTAACTATAACCGATGTGAAGGTCGAAAATCTTGTAACCGAGCAAAAGAATAAGAGCGTCTAAGTTGCCGTAGCTTTCATCGCGTACTGCAATAGGAATACCGCGAACCCAAAGACCAAGGGTGAAAGGATTCTTGTTCCAGTATGCGCCAACGCTCAATTGGTCGGAAAGTTTTGAATATTCGTATAATGCTGTGAACGAAACGCTCTGCATATCGTCCATACTTCTGCGTCCGCGTGCTGTAGGAGTGGCTCCGATAAAGAGTTTAGCACCACCAAAAGCCGAAATTTTTACATCTTCGCGATAATTATCGTCGTTGTAGAGCGAAGCTTTTGGACGGAGCAAATGGTCAACCGAAATACCTCCCCAATATTTTTCGCTATATCCGATACATGAAATCTGCATATCAAGGTAAGGTTTGCTGGGCATTGGCTGCGCTTCGGCTGTTCCTTTGTCAACCTCGCCCTTTTCGTTGATCTGGTCGCCAAAAATCAACTTTTCGAAATCGATACTGCGTTTGGTGTATTTGAGACCCATACCCGGACGAATTGTCCAATCGCGCGACACCTTGGTGTACCATGAGTAGCAAAAATCAATCATTGTATTAGCAAGGTTGCCTTCGCCAGCCTCATCGCGGAGCGCCATTATGCCGATACCGCTCTTGATTTTGTACATATGTTGATCGTAACTCGCCGCGTAGGTGTTGAATGTACCAACTTCGGGCCACTGGTTGCGATAGTTTAGCACGGCGCGACTTGCGTCGACGGCACCCGCATAAGAAGGTGCCAGATACAGCGGACACGAATAGAACTGCGAGAATTGAATAATCTGCGCTTTGCTACTCGCTGCCGACATTATTATCAGCAGAGCCGCCAATTTTATCTTTATTATATCCTTATATTTCAACATAATCTTTTTTTACTGCCTGAATAATAAACGGAGTTTTTTGTGCTATTATTATAGAAACAACAAAAAAATCAACAAACAAAATGCCGTTTTGCTGATATTATTCGCAAAAACGGGGTTTTTTGTTGCAAAGGGCTTCCATCTGCTGTTTGAGGTCGGCTGAGGCCGTACTAATATCGTCAACAAGCGATTTTAGAGCTGATGTTTTTGCTCCTGTGATGTCGGTTTTGATTGTAGCTTGAAGGTTTTCGCGAGTTTGACGGATTTTTAAATACTCATCGTACAAAAACTTAGCTTCAGCGGGCATATTTCCATCGGGATATTGTTCCTTGAAATATTTTTCGGCGTTGGATTCAAGGTGCAATTCCACAAAAACAACAGTGTTGGCTTGGTCGATGGCATGACGGAGAGCTGCTTTAGTCAACATTTTGTTGTGCTGGTCGAGTTTACGAGAGTATGCAGCTATGGCAGAATCGGCTTCGGTGCGGCAACGTCGGCAATAAGTGGCGTTAACATCACTTTTGAGTTTTTCGCTATACTCGGTGGCTGCGGTTGAAGGCGCCATGTTTTGAAGCTTGTTGATTTTACCGGCAAAAACCTGAGTATATTGACGGTCTTCAATTTTTGTGATAAGTGAATTGAGTTCGTCAATATCGCTCACCGATCCTCCCGAAGGAAATTTAACAGCGTGAAGTGTTCGCAAAGCCTCTTCGTTTTGAGCCGAATCGGTTTTGATATGATGACTGTCGCTGTATGTGGCCATCATTCGGGCTATGTTTTTGATATCTTTGGTGGTGTTGTCGCCGTCTAAATAGATTTCGGCTGTACGCATAACCGATTGATATATTGGCTTAAATTCGTTTTGATAAACTGAATTTTTGGCAAATTCGCGATTACGCATCATTTCGGTGCGGCGCAATGTGCGGTAATCGGTAAGTATTGCCTCGAACATTTTGCCAAAATCGTCGGTTGTACGGTTTTTAGCATTCAACAGATAATTGTTGATGCTGTTTTTTAATTGTACAAACTGAGTAAGATATTCCGACAGACGAGTTTCTTGCAAATATATATCGCTTGTAATCAATCCGTTGTCGTAGTTTCGTTTAGCTTTTACGTTGCGGGCTTCGATAGATTCGGTGGTAATTTCGTCGCCAATTACCGGCTCTGAAATATATTTAGATTTGTAGTTTACCGCCACGATAAACGGGTATTTGTTTTGAGTAATAAGTTGTTGAAGAAAGTTGCGGTTTAGTTGCGGATAAGCAGCAGTGTCTAAATATGTATCCAAACCACTAAAATCTGCACCCGAACCCTCGCTCTGCGACGGCAAAAGTGTGTAAACCGATACTCCGCAGATACGTTTGTTGAAATCTTGTTCTTCGTAAAGTCGCACCGTACTGCTAAAACGATATTCTTTTTTGCCGCTTTTGGCTTTGATAAGCGAACCAAGTTCACCCACAAGAGTTTTGGTGGCAGAGATAGGTGTGGCAAAAGCAGAAATATTGGTAAGTTGCTCCGCCACAAAATCGTATAATTTGTTTGGATTGTCACCTGAAATAATGTCAACATTGATTTCGGCATCAATTTTACCACCTGTCACCGCCGAAAGTGGCAAATTGTCGATTATATTTACAGCCTCGTAGTTGGCAGCCGTAAATGTGCGCATATCGCCCTGCGAATTATCTACATTAAAATTGTAAATGGGGTAAGTAATGCCGGAGAGAGTGTTGCCATCGATTTTGGCTGTAATGAGAATGTTTTGAATATCGTCGGGCTTTTTCTTCTTTTTGGGCGAATAATACAGTTCTTGAAGCAATGTACTGAAACTATGCGCGTTAAACAGATACAAGTCTGACGAAAGATAGTGCCATTCGCTATTAAAATCAAACTTTACGCTCTTGCGATACTCGGCGCTGGCAGTTACCACATTTTGGGCAACACCGAAAGATGGCAAAAGCACAAGTAGAGCGGCTGTAGTTTTAGTGAATAATTTCATATATTATATAAAGTGTGTTAGTTTTTTTCATTTTTTTTGGCAAGAAACGCAAGTCGAAGTATCAACATACACATAATCGGATAGTTGCCCACGTCGAACTGTTGCGGCAATATAGGCGACAGCACAAGCACAGCTAATGTAATAGCGGCTGCTATCAAAAAGTATTTTTTCCAAAAACGTTTTGTACTCTTAACTGCAAACGCCGCCGCTATGTGAGTAGGCAAGGCCCAAAGTATATTGAGATTGCCGGCTGTAACGGTGTGCTCGGTTAATGTCCACATTACCACAAAGAGCAATCCAAACAAGCCCACTACCAATAGCAACACACGGTCGATCCAAGCATGATGGCGGTGTTTGATTATTTCGTAGTAAGTTACCAACGCCAAAACTGCAAACAATAGCCAAAAGAGCATCGACGGCGAACAATATGTCCAAAAATCGGCTTTGCTTTCTGCCGAGGCTGCCAGCAATATGCGCGATTCCTCTACAAGAGGTTGCGAAGCGCCGCTGTGCACAATGGTAGATTTTTCGAGTGTGGTAAATACGTGTTCGGGCAAAAACATTGCCGTGCGGCTGTCGGCTTTGCGGTCAACGGGCAAACCCATAAGAAGGTCTACGCCAAAGCGAAACCAAGGCATCTCGGTAAGGTGCGAATGAATCATATCGCGAAAACTCTCATCGTACTGCATTTGAGCAAGACTCACATCCGAGCCGCAAGCTCGCTCAATGATGTCGCGAATACGGGTGGCGCAGTTGTCTTCAAGAAAATTGTAGCGGTAGTAGCGATTTTCTTCAAGGGCGTTCCATTCAAGAAAATCGTAGAGAGCCTGACGCTGAGCAACCTCGAGGTTGAGAATTTGTTCGCGTATTTCACGTCCATCGCGCACATATTCCACGCAGAATCGAGGAAAATCTGACACGCCCACATGATAATCGAGAAAGCCGCGCACAAATTTTAGGTAAAATGATTTTTGACGATAGTTGAACATACCGTAATTGTACACACGGTCAAACTTACCGCCCTGACTTGTTACCCTTATGGCGCAATGTCCAAACGAGGCATACATTTGTTCGCCATCGCCACAGGTGAGAATGCTTATTCTCAAATCGTTGGTGTCGGTTTGTGCATATGAGCCTATAATAGTCAACAGTGATATTAAGATTGTAAATAAAAAACGCATCTGTTTATAATCATTTGGTTTAATCAACGGCAAAGGTAAATAAAAATATTATAATTGTGAACTTATCCTACATTGTGTGTCCAAAAAAATGTAAATTATTTTGTTTAACATTTTTTTTCATTTTCTATCAACCATAGCAACAAATTATAGCGAAATATAATTGTTAAAATCTGTTTATTTAAAAATTAATTATTATGAAAAAAGCATTTTATTCATTATTGACGATTGTGCTATTGTGCCTTATATCAGGAGTAGCAAAGGCAGGCACATCGTACACCATTTTCAATCCCGAAACCAAAACTCTTACGTTTTATTGGTCATCCTCTGAACCGTCATCAGACATTAAAAACAGCACCACCCAACCTTATCACTACATAGGCGGTAAGTGGGAATACAGCTACTATACAAGTGAATCATACGCAGACCAAATAGAGCACGTGGTAATAGATGCCTCGTTCAAAAACGCTGACTCCGACTATGCACGCTGTTGGTTCAAAGGTTTACCAAACCTAAAATCAATCACTGGTTGGAATTATTTAAAAACCAGTTCAAAACACAACAATAATTTCTATCAGATGTTTATGGGCTGTAGAAATCTAGAAGACCTCGGTAATATAAATGCATTAGATATATCGAATTCAGAGAATATGGAGTCAATGTTTGAAGGATGCTCATCACTGCGATACATCAATATCAGTGCTTGGGACACAAAGCATGTAGACAATATGAACAGTATGTTTTATGGTTGCTCAAATCTTGAAGCCATATTTGTCGGCAACAATTGGAGCACAGCAGATATTGACGAAGGTAAAGACAAATATATGTTTACCGGTTGCAGCAAGCTAAAAAACTACAATGCCCAATTTACAGACAAAACATACGCACATACCAACACCAACGGTTACCTTTCTAAACTCTCAACCACAGATCAAGCCTACGCATACTATATGAACAACGTGCTTTACTTCTGCTACGACAACTTTAAAACATCTGGCTGTTATGAAGTGGAAAACACCGGCACAGGCAGCAATGACACTCCTGGTTGGTACGATAAGCGAACAATCATCAAAAAGGTAGTAGTTAACAACTCATTTACAAGTGTGGAGCCGAAATCCACAGCCAATTGGTTTTCCGGATGTACCAACCTCTCCGAAATTGAACATCTAAATTGGTTGCATCTTACAAAAGCAACATCCACAAGGGCTATGTTTGCACAATGTAGCAAACTTACTAAAATTGTAATGGCAAATAGTTACTGCAATAACATAAGAGATATGAGTTATATGTTTAGCAAATGTTCTTCGCTTCAATCTGTATCATTGCCCCAAAAAGACAATTCATATTATGTAGAAAAATGCGATGCACAATATATGTTCAACGAATGCGCCCAATTGTCATCAGCACCAAGTATGAAGAATTATAGTTTTAATAACACTTCAATGATGTTTAACGGCTGTTCGTCGCTTACTACAATCAATTGGATTAGGACTCCTGTTTATACCACCAATTGTGCAAATATGAGTAATATGTTTAGTGGATGTAGTAATATAACTACAATCTATTTAAAATCAATATCGGATGAAGTAACCAACACACGACAAATGTTTAAAAACTGCACCAATTTAGAGAAGATATTTATTGAATACACTCCCGACCTTAGCAATGTTAGCTACTCAACTGATATGTTCACTGGATGCACAACCAAACTAACAGGAGGCAAAGGCACTAAATACACATCCAGCTACACTGACAAGACATATGCGCGCTACGACGAAATAGGTAAGAAAGGTTATTTTTCACCGTATCAGGCAACAATCACATACAAAGAATACTCTGCATACAACGAACCGAAAAAATTCAATGTGGAGCAGACCATTAAAATACCGGAAGTTTCCATCAACGGCTTAGTATTCCAAGGCTGGACATGCTCAGGTGGACATACCGTCACCACACCCACAAAGACATTCACCATCAACCACCCAGAAGGAGCATATGCCGTAACGTGTACCGCACACTGGATTGTTGATATGAAAAATAACTCAAATATAAAAATATACTTTAAACGCAACTCTGCAACTACCTTTACATACGACAATACCAATCTTCAACTCGGAGTATTGTACGATGGCGTATGGTTGACCGAAGGTACACACTATAATATAAACAAATCAACCGTTAAAAATGCCGGCCAGTACGATATTACAGTTACTGGTATCGAAAAAGGCGGTTATACCGGCTCTAAAACTGTAACAGTAACAGTAAAAAAAGCCACATTAACCCTCTCCGTCGACAACAAAGAAAAAACATACGGAGCCACCGACCCTACTCTTACCTACAAGCTTAGCGGAGTTATGGTCAACGACGTTGTAACACCATCTATAAGCAGAACATCGGGCAATAATGTTGGAAAATACACTATTACAGCCACAGTATCCGAATCTACCAATTATAAAAGTGCATCTGCAACCGGCACATTCACAATCAAGCAAAAATCCATCACCGTAACTCCAACCGGCACAATGTCCAAAACATACGGTGATACAGATCCTTCTTTTACATACACAGTTTCCGGTCTTGTAGGTAAAGACCAACTCTCAGGAACTCTCAAACGTGCTGCAGGCGAAAACGTTGGTACTTATGACTTTGATCCCACCTCACTAAAGAATAATAATTACTCAATTTCATTTAACAACACCAAATTTACAATCAAACCAAAAAAAATCACCGTAACTCCCAATGCCATTTCTAAAACCTATGGCGCCCCCGACCCTGTAATCACATACACCACCGACGGCCTCATTAATAGCGATAAACTATCGGGCAATCTCACTCGTAAATCGGGGGAAGACGTTGGTTCTTACGACATTGTAAACAATCTTTCAAACGACAACTATAATATTTCTCTTGCATCATCTGTCAAGTTTACGATTACGCAAAAAACGGTGATGGCACCCACCGTAGTATTGGATTCTAAGGTTGCTGTATTTACCGGCTCAGAAATCAAACCTACAGTAAAACTATTAGACGGAGAAACCGAGATACCATCTTCGGAATACATTGTATCATACTCCGATAATATCCAAAAAAGCAACCAAGCCAAGGTTATCATCACCAACAAAAACGGAGGCAACTATGTGGTAAGCAACGTGGTAGAAACCTTTGAAATCGTAGACCAAGACCAAGCATACAAGGTAACATACATCACCAACGGTCACGGTCCAGAAAACAAAGTGGTTTACGCTGTAAAAAATGCTACGATGATACTTCCCCCCGACATGATAGCCGAAGGATACACTCTCGAAGGCATGTACAAGGATGCAGATTTTACCGCCGGATCAAAATGGGACTACGACAACGACGTTGTAAACTCCGACATCACCCTATACGCCAATTGGACTATAAACAAATACACCATTAAATACTATGTTGACGGTGCTACCACCGCCACACAAACCGATGAATACGACTTTGGTGCAACTGTAACCCCATACAACAATCACCTCACCGGCTGCACCATCGTTTGGGATAAAGAGATACCCTCTGTAATGCCCGCCCAAAACCTCGAAATCCACGGTGATAATATCACAAACAAGCACAACCTCATCTACCTTTTAGACGGCAAAGAATACAGCAAAGAAACTATTATGTATGGCACAACGCTTACCATCAAACCTGCTCCATCTGCACGCGAAGGACACACTTTCTCAGGCTGGAGCAGATTGCCTTCTACAATGCCCGACAACGATGTTACCGTAACAGGCTCTTTTGATGCCAATAAGCACACCATTTTATTTACTATCAATAGCGAAACAATACAAACCACCAACACCGAATTTGGAGCTAACATTTCATCGTTGCTTCCTAAAAAACCGGGATTTAGGTTTGTACCCGCGAACGATATTCCAACCACCATGCCCGACAAAGACCTGACCATTACAGGCTCTTGGCAAGAGCGCACCTACCGACTCACTTATAAAATCAACGGCGAAGAACATCAACATTTCGACCTCAACTATGGTGACGCCATTACCCCGTTAGCCGCTCCCACAAAAACAGGCTACACATTCTCCGGCTGGAGCGAAATTCCCCAAACAATGCCCGACGACGACATCACCATCACAGGATCGTTCAAAGCCAACGAGCACACAATAACCTACATGATTGACGGTGAAGTTTACAAAACCACTAAGACAACATTCGGCAGCAAGATAATTCTGCCCACCACACCATTCAAGGCTGGATTAAAGTTCTCCGGCTGGAGCAACATTCCCGAAACAATGCCCGACAACGACATCACAATTACAGGCTCGTTTAGCAGCACCACTCCAGTGGCAGAAATTACTGAAAACGAAGATATTAAAGTATGGTCGTACAACCGCACCATTTATATCGAAACTGCACCCGACACCAAATACAAAATCATCGACATCAACGGTCGAATCCTAACAACTTCAACAACAAAATCTACACACGATGAAATTCAAATCAGTCAAACAGGAGTATTAATTGTAATAATCAACAATCATTCGTTTAAGTTATTTAATTAACAAACTAAAAAATCAAAATTCTTCAAAAAAAAAGACCGAGAAATACTTCTCGGTCTTTTTTTTTCAACCAAAATCCTATTTTTTGAGCGAATAATCCTATTTATTCGCCGCCTTAACTCCTATTTTTGCACTGTAATTAATACTAAATTATTAACTGTAAAACTAACCAAAAATGAAAACAAAAACATTTTTAAAAATCACAGTCTTAGGATTGATATTTATGCTGTCGGCTGTGAATGCCAATGCACAATTTTTCTACTCCATTTTAGATAACGGCACGCTCACATTCTACTACGGCACGCCCACTTCTCAGCAAACCTCGTGGAATACTTATCGTAAACTTGATGGGCAATGGGACTATCAATACAAAAATGCCGACTATGCCGAACATATCATAAGAGTAGAATTTGACAACTCTATGAAGAGCAAAGCACCTTATGGCATCAATCTTTGGTTTCAAGAACTGAAAAACTTAGAAGAAGTTACCGGACTTGGCTACATTTCTACATCTAATATCAGCACGCTCCAGAATATGTTTAACGGATGCAAAAAACTGCGCAAGGTAGAATTTAAAACCGGCAATTATAGTTTCAATACCGCAAATATCGATGATATGTTCGGTATGTTCTACGAATGTGAATCGCTGCGAGCTCTCGACCTCAGTGAGTTCAACACCGGCAAAGTTACCCGAATGCAGAATATGTTTGCATACTGTTCTTCGCTTGAAACCATATTGGTGGGAAGCGGATGGTCGGTATCACAAATAACAGAACAAAACGGAAGTGGTAGCCGGGACATGTTTTTTGGGTGTTCAAGCCTTTATGGTGCTATACGGTACAATTCATCGTATACCGACAAAACATACGCCAACACTACCAACGGCTATTTAATCAGTGCTCCATCATCCACTACAGCTTACGCACATTACAAAAACGGCACTCTCTCATTCTTTAACGACAAGTTTTACAATAAAAATACTAATTGCTATACTCTCAACACCGGCGACAACGATCCCGGCTGGATATCACACGCTGAAGACGTCACCAAAGTGGTTTTCGACCCTTCATTTGATAATATTCATCCTACTTCTTGCTACAAATGGTTTAGCGGTTGCAAAAGCCTCACAACAATAGATGGTATCAACTATTTGCATTTAACTACTGATACCAAAAATACAGCATATATGTTTCACAACTGCGAGTCGCTTACAAAACTTCAACTATCAGGAAGCGTATACAAGGTAACTGATTTTAGTGATATGTTTAGCGGCTGCTCTAATTTAAAAACTCTTGATTTACCAAGTCGCCCAAGTTATTCTAATAATCCTGATTGCAATATGGCTAATATGTTTGCCGGATGTCAGTCGCTCACTACAATCAATTTTCTCGACGGCTTTTACACCAACAAGGCCACTGATATGTCGTATATGTTTAGCGGATGTACGGGAATTACGAATTTTTCGTCAGCTTTAGACGTTGCCAATTGTTTGATCACAAATATGTGTACCAATATGCAGGGTATGTTTAGCCAATGCAGCGGAGCCACCGATTTTTCTATCCTAACATTATTTGATACAAGACTCGTAACCAATATGTCGCAGATGTTTTATAAATGCGAAAAAATACAAGAACTCCGTTTGGAAAAATTCAACACAAGCAAAGTTACCACCATAAAAGCAATGTTCGCCGGTTGCACAAACCTCAATACTATATACGCTTCGGATTATTGGTCTACCCAAAATGTTACCGACAATAGAATGTGCTTTTCAAGTTGCAAAAAAATTAAAGGCGGCAAGGGTACTGAATATATACAAGCTTCCGGCGATTACGCCCATATCGACCAAGGTTCATCCAACCCCGGATACTTTACACCATACTCATCTAAAATAACATACAAACTCAATGGCGGCTCTATGTCGGGCAATCCTTCTGATTACACAGTTGAAACAGATGATTTCAAACTCAATAATCCCACTCGTTCAGGTTACATCTTCGAAGGATGGAGCGGAACCGGCATCAACGGAATATCTACTTCTATAACAATTAAAAGAGGTAGCACCTACCCTCGCGAATACACCGCTCACTGGAAATGCGACCTTAGTTCATATTCCAACACCGTAGTTATCACTCCTTCGTCTACCTCATATACCGGAAAACCCATTTCGCTTGCGGTAACGGTCAACGGCGAAATTCTACGCGAGGGTTATGATTTCACATTTTCCGACCCTTATCTCGAGATTATTGCACCTAAATCTTACAGCATAAAAATCAATGGCGTTGGCAATTACACCAATTCAAGAACCATTAATATAACAATATCAAAAGCACCGGTAACAATAACTCCAGATGCCATAACCAAAATTTATGGCGACCCAGAACCCGAACTAACCTACACTGTTGAAGGTCTTGTAAACGGTGACAAACTAATCTCGTTTTCAATTGTTCGCGAAGAAGGCGAAGATGCCGGCACATATGCTATTGCCACTACAGCCACAGCGTCTAATAATTATGTAGTTACATGCAAATCCGGTGAATTTGTTATTGCGCCCAAAACTATTGTCACACCCACCGTGTTGTTAGAATCCAACGTGGTACACTACACCGGTAGCGCCATAAAGCCCGAGGTTAAAATATTCGACGGCTCAAAAGAGATACCCTCATCGGAATACATAATTACATACACCAACAACACTAACATCGGTGAGGCAACTATAACAGTCAACAATGCACCCAATGGCAACTACATCTTAGGCTCAGCTTCGGTAAATTTTAGCATAGTTAATTCCAACAACACTTATACTATAACATATGTTACCAACGGCATTGGCGACGATGGCAAAAGTGTATTGGCTAAGAAAGATGCAACCACCACACAACCATCATTCCTCAACGTAAAAGGATACACACTCGAAGGCGTATTCAGAGATGCATCTTTTGCTACTCCTTGGAATTATGCTACAGATATAGTAAACAAAGACTTAACCCTATACGCCAAATATACACACACCAAATTTACAGCAACATTCTACATCGACGGCACAAAACAATCCACCTCACAATATTTTTACGACGAAGCCATCACCTACCCCACCCCTGACGACAAAACAGGTTATGATTTTTCGGGATGGTCACCTTCGCCAACCACTATGCCCGACAACGATGTAGATTTTTATTCATCGTTTATTCCCCAAAAGTTCAAACTTGTATTTAAGGATGGTGCTACAGTGGTTAAATCAATCGATTTCCCATTCAACGAAGATATTACCACAGTAGTGCCAGAAAAAGAGCATTACTCCTACAATTTTGAATTACCGTCCTCAGGCAAACTTATGCCGGCAAGCGACTTAACCATAAATGGAAATTTTGTAATAAACTGCCACATCATAGCATTCAAGGTTGACGGAAAACTTGTTTCCGAAGAAGAATATCGCTATGGTGCAACAATTTCGATTCCCGCCGCCCCTGCTGCCAAGGAAGGATACAAATTTTCGGGTTGGAACGACGTACCTGCCACCATGCCCGACCATGATGTGGTAATAGAAGCAAGCTATATACCCAACACGCACTTTGTTACCTTCACCATCGACGATGAAGTGATTGAAACCGTTACCACTGCATATAATATTCCAATTAGCAATATTGTTCCAAAGAAAGAGGGATATGTATTTGTACCGTCAGATGGCAGTCCTACCACAGTACCCGACAACGACATCACTATTTCAGGTAGTTTTCAACGTGCTGATTTCAATATTTATTACCGTGTAGATTATAGCGACTACAAAACAGTAAAATGCACATATGGCTCTCAAATAGTTTTGATAGACTATCCTACAAAACCCGGTTATGTATTTTCGGGATGGAGCGAAGTGCCAGCCACTATGCCGGCTAAAAATATCTATGTGTATGGAACATTCAAAAAAGACAATTCCACTCCCGTATCCGAAATCACCGAAAATCCCGAAATCAAAGTATGGTCGTATAGCCACACTATCTACATCGAAACTGCACCCGACACCAAATACAAAATCATCGACATCAATGGTCGAATCGTAACAACTTCAACAACAACATCTACGCACAACGAAGTTTCTCTATCTCGTCAAGGCGCATATATCGTAATCATTGATAACCAAACTTTTAAAGTTATAGTAGATTAATAGGATTAATAATTGTTTTTAGCGTCGCTCAGCAATGAGCGGCGTTTTTTTATAGCGTTACACCCGTTTTAAAAATTGCGATTTCTCTATACCCGTTCTTTTCGTTGTTGACCATTTCTCCACTTGCTGCTGCTATTACAAAATCGATAAACCGCTTGCTCACTTCTTCCATCGGTTCGCCTTCGGCAATTACTCCGGCATTAAAATCTATCCATTGCGGCTTGGCATTAAACAGAGGTGTGTTGGTGGAAATTTTCATTGTGGGTACAAACGACCCGAACGGTGTGCCTCGTCCTGTGGTAAAAAGCACTAATTGACAGCCACTTGATGCTAATGCTGTGCTTGCCACAAGGTCGTTGCCGGGGGCAGAAAGTAGGTTGAGACCGCATTGTGTAAGCGTTTCACCATATTTCAACACATCACGAACGGTACTTTTGCCGCATTTTTGGGTGCAGCCAAGCGATTTTTCTTCAAGAGTGGAAATGCCGCCAGCCTTGTTGCCCGGCGATGGATTTTCGTAAACAGGCTGATTATTAGATATAAAGTATTGTTTAAAATCATTTATTAGGGCAACGGTTTTATTGAAAATTTCTTTGTTGGCACAACGGTTCATTAGAATAGTTTCCGCACCAAACATTTCGGGTACTTCGGTTAAAACTGTTGTACCACCCTGAGCCACAATCCAATCACTAAACATTCCGAGCAAAGGATTTGCAGTTATGCCCGACAAACCGTCTGAGCCACCGCATTTTAGCCCCACACGCAATTCTTTTACAGGTATTTCTTGACGAACATCCTTGCTGCACACCGCAAATATCTCGCGCAAAAGTTTTAAGCCATACTCCACTTCATCGCCCTCAACTTTCTGAGCCTCAAACATTTTTATGCGGCTGTCATCTACCGTGCCGATAAGTTCTTTTAGTGCCGTAAGTTGATTGTTTTCGCAGCCGAGACCCACCAAAAGCACACCGCCGGCATTGGGATGATGAACCATATTTCGCAAAATTTTGCGTGTATTCTCGTGGTCGCAGCCAAGTTGAGAACAGCCGTAATTATGTGGAAACGAAACAATTGCATCCACGCTGCCCATCTGCCCGAAAACTTCGGCGCGGAAACGTTCAGCAATTTTTTGCGCAATGCCGTTTACACAGCCCACTGTGGGGATTATCCAAATTTGATTTCTCACTCCTGCCGCACCATTTCCCCGACGAAAACCCAAAAAAGTGCGCTGCATTGTAGAGGGAGCAATGTCAACGAGTTTTGGCGTATAAGTATAATCTGAAATACCTTCAAGATTGGTTTTAAGGATGTTATGGTCGATATGCGCACCCGCCGATACATTATATATAAGGTGTCCGATGGGGAATCCGTATTTAACCACGTCTTCACCCTTAGCAATAGGCTTGAGGGCAAATTTATGTCCCGCAGGAATATCGTTTTGAAGGATTATGCCGCCGTTAAGGTCTATCTTAATGCCTGATTTTAATGGCGTTAGAGCCACGGCAACATTATCCGACGGGTTTATGCGTATATATAGAGCCATAATAAATCGTGTTTATTGGTGCAAAATATATTTCGTGAAGAATATTAAATAATCACCTTCTCTACCGCTTTCCTCATTCCATCCTTTTGAATCATCTCCAAATCCTCGGTCAACATCTCTGTTAGTCCGGGGATTTTGTTTAGGTCTTCGCCCCAAATGAGGTCTGAGGCAGCAAGTACGCCTTTGGCTACTTCGACGCAATTGTTTGTTGCCCAAAGAGATTGGAGAAGTGCAAGTATTTCGGGGGCATCGTTGGGAGTGATGAGGTCGTTGCCACGTTTGCCGCCTTTGTAATATGTGCAGATGGCTGCAAGACCAAGCACTATACATTTGGGCAATTCGCCTTTGCGATTGAAATATGTTTTAAGTGCAGGCAGGTCGCGAGTTTTAAACTTGGGGAACGAATTGAGCATAATGCTTGTAACAAAATGCTTTACGTATGGGTTGAGGAAACGATTTTTTACATCGTGGGCAAATTGGGTGAGTTCATCGGTGGGCAAATTGAGCGTTGGCAAAAGTTCTTGCAACATTACTCGGTCGATAAACTTGCCAATTAAAGCATCTTCGCAACATTCGCGCACGGTATTTAAGCCGCTGAGATAACCTACGGGCGAGAGTACAGTGTGCGGACCATTTAGGAGCGTTACCTTGCGTTCGTGGTATGGTGCTTCTGACGGCACAAACATCACATTTAATCCGGCTTTGTCGGCAGGAAACTCTGCAGACAAGGTTTCAGGGGCTTCAATTACCCAAAGGTGATAAACTTCGCCTTTTACTAATTGATTGTCGTCAAAGCCGATACGTTGTTTTATTTGTTCTGCATCGTCTTTTGGGTAGCCCGGCACAATACGGTCTACAAGGGTGTTGTAGATGTGGCACGATTGTTCAAACCACGTTTTAAAGCCGTTGTCGAGATTCCAATGATTAATATATTGGTAGATACACTCGCGCAGTTTGTCACCATTTTGAAAAATAAGTTCGCAGGGTAGTATAATAAACCCTTTGTCGGGGTCGCCTTTGAAATGATGGTATCTATGATAAAGTAATTGCACAATTTTGCCGGGAAAAGATGTAGCAGCCTCGTTACAAAATTTGCAAGATGGGTCGAAAGCAATTCCCGCCTCGGTGGTGTTGGAGATTATGAAACGCATTTCGGGCTGTTCGGCAAGTTGGAGAAAATCCTCAAAATTTTTGTAAGGGTCGATACCACGGCTCACCACGTCGATAAGTTCAATAGTGTCGGTAGGTTTGCCATTGTCAAGGCCCTGAAGATTAACGTGATAAAGACCGTCTTGGGCGTTGAGCAATTCAACTTTTCCTCCTGCACGTGGTTGAACCACCACAACCGAAGCATTGAAATCGGTTTTTTGGTTGGTGCGGTAAATAATCCATTCTACAAAAGCGCGGAGAAAATTTCCCTCGCCAAATTGAATCACCTTTTCGGTGTAAGTGCGTTTTTGGACAGTATTTTTGTTGAGAATTTTCATAACTCAAAATGTTTTAATGGTTTATAAAATTTCGGTTTTAGCAAATTTTCCTTTTTCCACCGCCCACGCATACGCAAGCACAATCACAAGGCAGAAAAGAGGTACTAAATACGAAATATGTATACCCGCCGAATCAGAAATAATACCTTGCACGGGGGTGATTACTGCGCCTCCGAGTATTGCCATAATGAGTCCCGAAGCACCGATTTTTTTGTCGTCGCTGCCAACGTTTTCGAGCGCAAGTCCGTAGATGGTGGGAAACATTAGCGACATAAAGAAACTGATGCCTGTGAGTGCAACCACGTTCAGCATTCCTGTGCCGGGAGTAAGCACAACGGTGGTGCAGAGTATTAATCCTGCCACAGCCGCCCACATCAATAGTTTCGACGGACGATGCCATTTCATCAGCCACGTAAAAAGGAATCGCGCCGCACTAAAACAGATGATACCTATTAAATAATAGGTGGCGGCATTTACTTCGAGTATGCCAAGTTCTTGCATTACAAGACGTATGGTAAACGACCAAACGCCAATTTGCACTCCTTCGTAAAAGAACAGCGCAACCACGCCAAACACATAACGCTTATTTTTGAAAAGTCTTGAAAATGACTCTTTTACGCTGCCGTTGCTGGTGTCGCCGCCTTTGGGCATTTTAGCAAGTAACATTATCACCATAACAGCCAAGAGCACAAAACCGAGGGTCATGTAAGTGCCTGTTACGGCGTTTAGTTCGTGCTGTTGAATTGCTGCAAGTTCAGTTTCGGTCATGGCTGCACGTGCTCCTGCATCTGCGCTATTGAGTTGCGAAAGAATAAAAAATTGACTTAGCAAAATACCTGTAATACAGCCTATTGGGTTGAAACTTTGGGCAATATTGAGTCTGCGTGTTGCAGTTTCGGGCGAACCCATCGAAAGTATGTACGGATTGGCGGCAGTCTCTAAAATGGAACATCCGCCTGCAAGTATGTACAAGGCAATCAGATAGAAAGCATACGAAGCCGCTGCCGCTGCGGGCAAAAACAATATCGCGCCCAAGGCATAGAGCGAAAGTCCAAGTATTACGCCGCTCTTGTAGTTGTGCTTGCGGATAAACAGCGCGGCGGGTAGCGCAAAACAGAAATACGACCCATAAAACGCAAACTGAATAAGCGATGTCTGCGCGTCGGACATCGACATAATACGTTTGAATGCGCTCAACAGCGTGTCGGTCATATTGTTAGCCAATCCCCACAAGAAAAACAGCGAGGTAATTAGGCAAAATGGTATTAGGTATTTTTTTTCAATTGTCTTCATAAAAATAGGTCTTAAAAATAGTAGCGTTTATAAAATAAAGTGATATTTACGAATTTTTCCAACTTACCCTGAATTGCTCTCCAATAATCTCGCGAACCTTTGCCACAACCTCCTCGTCGGGCGGAGTGGAGATGAAGTCGATGTTTTTCAACACGTTCTGCGGATTGGTGGTTGAGAACAGCGTTGACGTAATGCGCGGATTGTGGAGGCTGTATTGCATTGCGAGTTTTTCGATAGGATAACCAATCGAATCGCAGTATTGAGCCGCCTTGGCGCATACATCGCGCAATTCTTGTGGAGCGGGATGCCAATCGGGTGCACCGCGCATTGTGAGCAATCCCATCGAGAGCGGGCTTGCATTGATAACGCCCACGTCACGACTCTCAAAAAAGTCGAGAAAATCAACCAACTTGTCATCGCAAAGGCAGTAGTGGCAGAAGTTCAAAACCGACTCCACAGTACCTTTGGAAGTATGCTCCACCACCCATTTTAGGTTTTCGAGTTGGAGATCGGTGATGCCCACGTGACCAACAACGCCTTTTTCACGGAGTTCTACGAGTGCAGGGAGGGTTTCGTCGCACACCTTCTGCAATCCGCCGGGCAATGCCGCCTGAAATTCGATGTCGTGGACGTTGATGATGTCGATGTAGTCAACATTGAGGCGCTCCATACTCTCGTAAACGCTGTCGTGGGCGCGTTTGGCGGAATAGTCCCAAGTGTTGACACCGTCCTTGCCGTAGCGACCAACCTTTGTGGAGAGGATGAATTTATCGCGCGGAATCTCCTTCAACGCCTTGCCAAGCACCATCTCGGCTTTCAGGTGTCCGTAATAAGGCGATACATCGATAAAGTTAATGCCATTTTCCACAGCGGTATGCACCGCCCTGATTCCGTCCTCCTCTTTAAGCGAGTGGAAAACCCCGCCGAGGCTCGACGCTCCAAAACCCAATGAAGAGAGTTTTAGGCCAGTATTTCCAAGTGATCTAAGTTTCATATTGTTATTAATTATGTGTTAATTACCACCCAATAACCACCTTTATCCGGGCCAATACGCCGAACAAGATTTTGGAATTTGAGTTTTGCAAGGATTTTTTTGACACCCTTCTCTGACAATCCCGTTATGTTACACAAATCCCCTATTGTTATAGAAGAATTTTGTTTTATACCTGCTAATATTTTCTCGGTACTTTTCTGGGTACTTTTCTGGGTACCTTGGTCATTCTCAGAAATCACCTTTGCAATATCTTCTACATTATTTTCGACGACCTCACCAAAATTTTTCTGGGTACTTTTCTGGGTACTTTTCTGGGTACTTTTTTGGGCACTTTCTACGTCCTTTTCTACGTCTTCATTTACATTTACAGTGACCTTTGGGGGGACCTCTCCATCATTTATAGTGACCTTTTGGGAGACCTCCTCATCATTTACAGTGACCTTTTTGGTGACCTCACCATCATTTACAGTGCCCCTTTTGGTGACCTCACCATCATTTTTCTCAATAGTCTCCGCCACCAAATCGGTATTGCGATAGATAGTAACACGCACGCCGCCGCAGAAGTCCTCAAATTTTGGTTCTTTGAGACCCGCTGCGGTGAACTGAGTAACTATTTTTGAAATGCCGCGACCCCAAGCCTCAATGAAACCTGCCTTATAAAATGCAAACGCAATATTCTTGTTACGAGCATTGGAGGCGTGTGGCTCGTGGAGTTTGGCGATAGTAAGTTCTTCGGGCAGACGTCCGTAGTTCCAAAGTTCTATGCGGTCGCGCCAAACTTTCATCTGAATCGCCACACCCATATAGTCTTTGTGGATAATCGAATTGAAAATCGCCTCGCGGAGTGCATCCTCGGGAATTTCAAGCGGTTCGATGCGTTGCAATCCTTCGTAATGTATCGGCGAAATAAGATATTTTGCTTTGAGGGTCTCAACAACGGTGTCGCACATTTTCAGGATGTTACCTTCTATAAGATCTTGAAAAATAAGGTCGGCGTCGTCCCTGCCAAAAAATCCTATTTTGAAATTCACGCCCGTGATAAAATCCTGCGGACACTTGCCAAACAAAAGTATTGCGGCGTTATTGAGTTTGAGGTCAGCATCAACGAGGTGGAGATTTCTCAAAACATCTTCGGTGCTACTAGTGAGCGATTCTTCGGGAAGACGC
>JAGCVU010000189.1 GCA_017962175.1 Bacteroidales bacterium
AACTTGCTAAATTGACTCAAAAAAAGGTAGACCAATTGCAAAAATATCCCCTCACAGGTTTTCCTGAGCCCATTTTATCTAACCGCAAAGAAAATTTTCGTTCATGCGTTATCCAAAAACCAATCAAAATGGTCTATCATTTTGTAGAGGAATCAGACACTTTATATATCGATAACTTTTGGGATATGCGTAGAAATCCCGATGCACTTAAAGGCGATATTTAGTTTTTTTTATATCTTTGCACCCAAAATTATATTAAAACAACTATGATCACAGGAGAGACAAAAATCCGTGTCCGCTATGGCGAGACCGATAAAATGGGGTACTGCTATTATGGCAACTATCCCGAATATTTTGAAGCCGCACGAAGCGATGTGTTCCGCGAAAGCGGTTGCTCGTATCGCGAACTTGAAGAAATGGGTTATATAATGCCCGTTATCTCATTGACTGTCAACTATAAAAAACCCGCTCATTACGACGACCTTCTTACCATAAAAGTTATCGTAAGAAAGCGTCCCGAAATCAAGATGCATTTTGAATACGAAACCTACAACGAGGCTGGCGAATTGCTCAACACCGGCACCACAACTCTCTGTTTTGTAAACACTAAGACCGGTCGTCCATCGTTGCCGCCACAAAAGTTTCAAGATGTGTTAGATAAACATTTCAACTAAAATGGCAAGTACGCAAAAACAATCCTCTACACGGGTTAAAGAACGCACCAACCTCCGCAAACCGCGTAATTATAAGGTAATTATGCACAACGACGACGTTACTACTATGGAATTTGTGGTAAACGTTTTGGAGAGCGTTTTTTTTAAACCTCACGACACCGCCGTTGACCTTATGATGACGATTCACAACACGGGCGAGGCTGTGGTAGGCATTTACTCGCGCGACATTGCCGAAAGCAAGGCGCAAAAAGCAATGGATCTTGCTGAACAGCAAGGTTTTCCGTTAAAACTTACTTGTAGTCCCGAATAATTATGCTCAATAAATCAGAAATTACCGAAACATCGATGCAAGCCACCTTTTTGCTTGCCAAACAGCATCATTCTGAGTTTGTTACGCCGGAACATTTGCTGTTTTCGCTATGCACTTTGGACGAGGTGCAACGGCTGTTTCACGTTTTAAATCAGGATATTAAGAAATTTAAAAAAGAACTTATCGGCTATATCGACGCAATGGAAAAAGTGCCCGAAAATGCCGATGTAATGATAACGCCGTCGCAGCAATTTGCTGTGATGCTGGGAGTTGCAGTGCAATTGGCAGAAACCACCGGCGCACCCGAACTCGACATTTACCATCTACTTTTGGGTATGATAGAATTGCCCGACAGCATGGCGGCTTACCTTTTGCAAAAATATTCAGGATACAACACCGAAATTTTGATGTCGGCAATTGCGCTGTCGTTTAATTTAGATACCAACCTTAACGTGCAGACAGACAACAACAACGACACTTCAACCGATACTTCCAACGACTCTAACTACGAGGCTGAACTTCAAGAATATACCGACAACGAATGGCGTCAATATGTTACCGACATAATGGAGGAACTGCATAGTTATCACCGAGTTATAGGTCGCGAAAAGGAAATTGAACGCACCATTCAAATTCTTTGCCGCAAACAAAAAAACAACCCTATACACATTGGCGAGCCGGGCGTGGGCAAAACCGCTATTGTGTTCGGTCTTGCATATCGTATTTTTTCGGGAAATGTGCCCGAACGCCTCAAAAACTGCAAGATATACCAAATTAACCTCGGTTCGTTGGTGGCAGGAAGTCAGTTTCGCGGCGACATTGAACAACGCCTTCAATCTGTAATCGAAGGAGCCAAAAAAGAACTGCCCGTAATACTCTATATCGATGAAATTCACAACATTATAGGTGCGGGTTCGAGTGCAGAAAGTAGTCTCGACATTGGCGACATTCTAATTCCGTACATCGATCAAGGCGAGGTGCGCTTTATCGGAAGCACCACTTACAAAGATTATTCAAAGAATTTTGAAAAAAGTTCTGCGCTTGTACGCCGTTTTCAAACTGTTGAAATCAAAGAACCCACCGTTGACGAAACTGTGGAAATACTTGACGGACTGTTACTTGAATATCAAGCATTTCATAACGTTACATACAATCCCGACGTTACCCGATATGCAGCCGAAAAAAGTGCTAAATATATCACAGGTAAGTACTTGCCCGACAAGGCGATAGACCTTATCGACGAGGCTGGTGCATACCGCGAAACTCACCCCGAAGTCAGCCAAAAAACACAAAAGCCAAAACGCAAGCAAACGGTTGATACTAAACTTGTTGCAGATATTCTCTCAAAAATATCTAAAATAGAAAACATTGCCGAAAAAGACGATGAACAGAAACTTCTAAAAACCCTCTCGGCGCGTATTCTCAGCCAGATTTACGGTCAGGACAATGCAGTAAAAACACTTGTGGAGGCTGTTCAGATGTCGAAGGCTGGACTTTTAGACGATTCTAAGCCGATAGCCTCGCTCCTATTTGTTGGACCTACCGGCGTGGGCAAAACCGAACTTGCAAAAGTGCTTGCTAAACAACTCGGTATCAGTTTTATACGTTTTGATATGAGCGAATACACCGAAAAACATACCGTTGCCAAACTCATTGGTTCGCCCGCCGGATATGTAGGCTACGAAGAGGGTGGTTTGCTCACCGATGCCATTCGTCAAACGCCTAATTGTGTGCTACTTTTAGACGAAATCGAAAAGGCTCATTCCGATATTTACAACATTCTTTTGCAGGTGATGGACTATGCAAGTCTCACCGACAATAAGGGCAAAAAGGCTGATTTTAGGCACGTTATAATAATAATGACCTCAAACGCCGGAGCGCAATACGCATCGCAGGCAAATGTGGGATTCAACGGCGGCTCTACCGGCAACGCAATGTTGTCGCAAGTAAAAAAGACCTTCAAGCCGGAGTTTCTCAACCGTTTAACTTCTACCGTGGTTTTCAACGACTTAGACCGACCAATGGCAAAACTCATCTTCGACAAGAAGATAATGGAACTTCAACTTCGTTTGGATGCTCGCAAGGTTAAACTCAAACTTTCGCCCGAGGCTGAAAACCTTCTGTTAGACAAGGGTTTCTCTAAAACCTACGGCGCACGCGAACTTGAACGCACCATTAATTCTATGCTCAACCCGTTGCTAATGAACGAGATACTCTTTGGCTCACTTACCAACGGCGGCACGGCAGAGGTTTCGGTAACACCCGACAACACACTGATAATCAACGCAAATAAATAACGCGATGGTTTACCTTCTCCCCAACGACGAACTTCTGTTTCCCAATCCCCGCAATGGCGAAAAAGACGGATTGTTTGCCGTGGGGGGCGACCTTTCGCCCGAACGCCTCGAACTTGCATACGAGAAC
>JAGCVU010000190.1 GCA_017962175.1 Bacteroidales bacterium
ATTTTGGTTCGGTTCGCACAATGGTAGTGGCAGGCAACGGCAAGGCATTTGGCAACGCTGAAAAAACTTCAACCGTAACCAAGCCCCTTATGGTGTTTGCTACCGCTCCCCGCGTGCTTGGTCCCAACGAAAAATTCAAACTCCCCGTTTCGGTGTTCACTGGCGACAACTCTATCAAGAATGTTAATGTGTCAATCAAAACATACAAAGGTTTGAAGGCAACCGAATCTACTAAAACCTTGACATTTACCGAAAAAGGCGAACAAATGCCCACATTCGACCTTGAAACCCTCTCCGACAAAGGCTTTGCAACGTTTGAAATTACAGCCACTTCGGGCAGTCACAAGTCGGTGATGAACCTTGTGGTAGAAATCCGCGAACCCAACGCACCATCCACACAAACCATCACCAAGGCTGTTAACGCAGGCGAAACCGCCGAAATAGCATTCACGCCCATTGGCAAAGCAGGTTCCAACACCGCTGTAATCAATATTTCGTCGATAATGCCGTTGAATTTCAACAGCCGTTTGCAATACCTTGTAGGTTACCCCTACGGATGTATGGAACAGACTGTGTCTAAGGCATTTCCGCAGTTGTTCCTTGCCGATATGACCGACCTCTCTGCCGACGACAAGGCTCGCGCCGAGGATAATGTTAAAAAGGCTATCGAAAAAATCTACAAGCAACAGGTTTCTTCGGGCGGATTTTCTTATTGGCCAAACGAGCGTTATCCCGACCTTTGGGTTACTTCTTACGCTGGTCATTTCTTGATTGAGGCGCAGAAAAAAGGTTTCGCCGTTAATGCCGACGTGCTAAAAAAATGGCAGAAGTTTGAAAAAGATCAAGCGCAAAATTGGTACGGATCTAATGCCGACTCGTATCTCACTCAGGCATACCGACTTTATGTGCTTGCTATTTCGGGCGAACCCCTCACTTCGGCTATGAACCGTTTGAAAGAGAATTCAAACCTCTCGAATCACGCCAAATACCACCTTGCTGCGGCTTACGCTGTGGTAGGCAAGGCAAACACTGCCAAGGAGATTTTAGCAAAACAGTTTAAAACCGAGCGTTCGTTCTCTTACACCGAAACATACTATTCGGCTATAAAGGAACGCGCTATTGAGTTGCAAACCTACTGCGAAACCAACCAACAAGAAAAGGCTTTTGCCATTGCTAAGCAGATTGCCGACTATGTTAACTCCGACCGTTGGATGAGCACTCAAACCACAGCATTCTCGCTTGTGGCTCTCAGTCAATATTTCAACAAGTATAAACCCTCTGCCGACATTGCCTGCTCCTACACCTACAATGGCAAAACCGTTAACGCCAACAACAACCGCGCTTTCTACACCGGCAAACTTGATGTTGACGGCACTCAGCCTCGTATAGTGAAATTCAAAAATTCGGGCAACAGCATTGTGTATGTGGAGGTTACCAACACGGGCGTACCTGCCAACGGTACCGAAGTGCCGCAATCGTCGAACCTCACCGCTAAAATGCAGTTCAAGTCGGGCAACGACGTTATCGACCCCTCGCGCATAGCACAGGGAACAGATTTCGACGCAATTGTTACTGTTACCAATACGAGTCAATACCGTGTCGACGACCTCGCCCTCACCACCATCTTCCCCTCAGGATGGGAGATTTTGGATGTAGATGTTGAATTCCTTGACAATGACGGCAATGAAGATTACTACGGCAATGTCCGCTACATCGACAAGCGCGACGACCGTGTGTACACATTCTTCAAACTACAACCCGGCAACTCCATCCGCTGTCGCGTCCGTCTCAACGCTGCCTACCTTGGCGAATTCTACCTCCCCGGCATCTATTGCGAAAGCCAATACGACCACGACTACTACGTAAAAACCAAAGGAAAGAAAGTAGTGGTGACACAATAATATCTACTCAATGATAAAAAAAAGAGGGTTGCTGATGGTAACCCTCTTTTTTTTATGAACCTATTAGTCCTCAATTTATTATATGATTAATTTACTTTTGTAATTCTCTTACAACATCTTCAACAATATACATATCACCGAAAGTGTAGAGCAAGGTGGTGCTATCGTGAAGGCGTTGGTTTGTTTCTGAGGTGTAGAATAAATCAAATGCCCTTTCGGGGCTGATTCTAAGGCGTTTAGCAAGTAGCATAACAATCCGCCCGATTTTATTCCACATTAATAAGTCGCTTAGCATAGTTATTTTTTACTAAGTTTTTCTTCCCAAATAGCAAGTGCTCCCAAAATATCTTCGGTAACGTGTTCGCGGCTTTGAGTGTGCAAAGCATCGTAGCATTTGAAAATGAAGTTTTCTATAAAGTTTATCTTCTTCATTCTTTGATACATATCAGAGGATGATATACCAAGTTTCCGCGCCGCTGATTCCACACACGACGAAGCAAAAATAATCTTGTTTTGTTTATTGCGCTGCGATTCGGTCATAGTTTTTTGCTTTTGTACCCGCAAATATAAGGATTTTTTGATTTGATGGGATGGCTTTGTGATATTTATCCCACTTTTGGCTGATAATAGTGTTAAATTCAGCCAAATCTATAATAATTTTGGACTTTTGGCTGATTATAATATTATAGCCAGCCAAAAGTGGATATTTTTATTCGTCTCGGTATTTCCTATTAAGATAGTATCTATTTAGCCTTTCAATTACTTCGGTTATTTCTTCGGGAATGGTTGAGAAGAATGTTTCAGTTTCTTTTGTATAACTATTGTAATGCTTTTTTATTTCTTGGTTATCTGATATCTCAGGTTCATAATCTATATATTCATCG
>JAGCVU010000191.1 GCA_017962175.1 Bacteroidales bacterium
CGCATCTCAGCAATCGATTTTGCGTTAATCCTTTCCATATAACTTTTGGTTTCTTCCAACATATTACTCTCGGTGTATGTTCCCATATTCATTTTAGCAATGTACGAACCGCTCTGGCTGATGCAGGCGCAGAATAGTCCTTTAGCCAAAGGCGACGCGCACAGAACGTTGCAGCACATAGCACCCGACGATTCGCCAAAGATTGTAACCTTTGAGGGGTCGCCGCCAAAGTTCTTGATATTGCGCTGAATCCATTTGAGTGCGTAAATCTGGTCGAGTATGCCGTAGTTTCCGGAGTGACCTGTGGGCGATTCTTTTGCCAGTTCGTCGCTTACAAGGAATCCCAATTCGCCGTTGCGGAACTCGATTGAAACTGTGATTACACCTCTGCGTGCGAGGCTCTCCCACAATGTGCCGCCGTAATGCTCTGTTGAAAAACTGCCGCCGTGAATGTAAACCATCACGGGCAACTTGTCGTTGACGCTTTTGGCAGGGGTAACAACGCTCAGATAGAGGCAGTCCTCGTCCATCATATCGTATTTAATGTAACTTTTTTCGGGTTGAGGAGGCCATTTGGCTACGTTTTCGGCTTTCAATACGCCTTCCCACGGTTTTACAGGTTGAAGAGGTTTCCAGCGGAGGTCGCCCAACGGTGGTTCGCAGTATGGAATTGCCTTATATACAGCAAGATCGTTGCCATCGAGAATGCCTTCTACCTCGCCGCCTTCTACGTGTGTTTTCAATATTGGCTGCGCTGTGCAAGCCGTAGTTGCCATTAGTCCAAGGACCAATAATTTCATTAATTTTTTCATAAGGAATCTGAGTTTAATGTTTTACATACTTATAAAAGAACATCAAACGTGCCACTTATGATAATACTTTGATAATGAGTTGCTTGTGCTTTAATAACGGTTGTGAAATTGTAAAATTTTTTTACACTTATGTAAAAATCTATTACACTATGGGTTTACAAAATTAGTTTTGCTGATTCTCTTTTTTGTTGTTGGCATTGTGGCGCACAATCACGTCGGAGAGAAGGTCTTTGCGGGTGATGACTGTTCCCTCTTTTGGGAAGATGTCGCTGCCCGACGATTCAGTGATGATAAGTTGCTGAATGGAAGTGATATACGAATCTTTTCCGTTTTTGTCGGTAATCTGACGGGTTTCTTCGCCGATGCAACTTTGCAGATACCATTTGCCGTCGATGGGAGTGTAGTTAACGTGGTATGCCATACGGCGGAACACCATATCCACAGTTTCGCCTTTGCGGTTTTTGGCGGTGAGTTTTTTGCCGTCGGGGATAATTTCAAATTCAAGACGGGAAATGCTTTTGCTTGTTTTTTCGATAAACATTTTGCCCGAATATTTGATGCCCGGGGCGTTAGATTTTTTGTCGAACTGAATTACAAGGAAAACGCCTTGGTCGGTAGAATCTTTGCCAACATACTGAAAATCATAATATTTTGGTGCGTATGTGGAAATAAATTCTTTTCCACGGTTTACAAAATCGAGTTCGATAATATTGAATGGTCCGCCGCGAAGTTTTAGCAATACGTCGTACTGTTTTTTCGACATCATTTTTCTACCTTCGGTTACAGCCATTTTGTTTTTGCCAACATCCGAACCACCTGATTTATAGATATTAAGCATAGCCTCGTCGCGTGCTGCAAACGATGAGTCGGCGTAATAACTTTCGCGGTAAAATGCCTTGTAGACGTTGGCTTTGCGGTAGTATTGCGAATGTATACGTGAAACAGATTCGCGAACAATTTTTTCGGTTTCCACAGGTGTTACCAATACCTCGCCAAGTCCGTAAATATGCTGCGAAAGGGTGATATTGTTGCTTTGCGAATTTGCTAACTGTTTGATTGCTATTTTTTTAGGTGAATAGCCAAGGTATGATACCACAAGAGTATCGTTTTGATTTTCGGGATTGATCAAAAGGTCGAACTTGCCGTTTTCGTTGGTGATAGTGCCTAAAGCGGTGTTGTTCAAACTGATAGAAGCAAACGGAAGAGCGTTGTTTTGGTCGGCATCGCGCACCACGCCCGACACTTTTATCATCTGCGGCTTTTCGGCTGGGAGTTCGGTTTTTTCGTAAATTACTATGTTTCCGCCTATTACGGTGTACGAAATATTGTCGGCGAGTATTGTGTTGAGTATGGTTTCAAGTTCGCAGTCCTGACGATTGAGCGATACTTTTTGGTTTTTGAGCAAATCGCTGTTGTACGAAAAATTTACTCCTGATTTGCGGCTAATATCGTCTAACACATTGCTAATCTCTACGTTGTCGGCTGTTACCGAAACGCGTTTTTGCATTATTGCGCTATCTTGCGCGGCTACAGGCTGCATGGTAGCAGCGGATATAATTATGGCTAACAACAGTTTCATGGCTATTTATTTTTGTTAGGTGAATAAAAATGGCTTTATATCGGATTGCTCTTGATTATTGGAGAATCCATACGCCGGTAACAGGACTCATTTCGGCTTTGATGCCGTAAATGGTTGACAATCCTTGCATTACATCTTCAATTTTGGCGTTTTGATAGCGCGATGTAAGTTTTAGATTGTTGAGCGAGGGGTTTTCGATCGAAATTTCTACGCCGTATACGTAACTGAGTTTTTCTACTGCTTTTTGCAATGTACAATCCTTAAAATCAAGCATTTTGCTTTGCCATTGCAGCACATTGTCAGATATTTTGTTTTTCTGAGGTTTCTCGTTTTTGGCGGCTGTAGCCTCCTCGTTTTTAGAAACGGTGATGTTGCCTTCGTCGTTTTGTAGCGATACGCATCCGTTGGTTACCGACACCTTTATATTATTATCGTCTTTGGCAATGAGGTTAAATTCTGTGCCGAGCACTTTCACGGTGTTTTTGCCCGATTTGATAACGAATGGTTTGGAGTCGTTGTGCACAATGTCGAAATAGCCTTCACCGGAGAATTTTACCAGACGTTCTTCACCGTTGAAATTTTCTTGAAACTCAATTACCGCACCTTGATTTAGGCAAACAGTGCTGCCGTCGGGTAGGGTGATGGTTTCGCAAGCGGTGTTGGCTGTATATTGCTGATATTTAATAGGATCTTTGAGCGTGAACGTTAGCGTAACGGCAATGATAACTGCCGCTGCTGCTGCCGCCGCTGCGTACCAAAGTTTGAATACTCGAGTGCGTTTTCGTGGTGCAAGCATTGCGCTTACATTGCTCCAAGCCTTGTCGGTGTCGATTTTGCTTGCTTGAAGGTAAATCGAATATAGGTCTTTCTGTTCGTTGAAATCTTGCACAGAGTTGATTTCTTCGGCTTCGAACATATATTTGTCGTTGTTTTCCATAGCCCTTTTGTTTTTTTGGTTTCTATTATTTCGACAACCGAACTACGCCTTTCCCCCAAACCAATTGTAAAAAAATATAAAAAAAAGGAGCGCGTCGCACAAAGGTGACGCACTCCCGTATTCATAGGTTGAGAGCAAAAAAAGCGATTATTTTTTTATTTGCTCAATCCATTTTCTTGCGTTTACAAATGCCTCGATCCAAGGAGAAACTTCATCGTTTTTGCGGTTGAACGGGTAATATGCACATTGCCACGGGAATATTGCACGTTCGGGGTGGGGCATCATCGAGAGGTGACGACCATCTTCTGATACAATGGCTGCTGCATTGTAAGACGAGCCGTTGGGATTGCCCGGATATTCGCCGTAAGAATACTTCATAGGTATTTTGTAGTTCTTTTCGGCTTCGGAAAGGTCGAATTTGCCTTCGCCGTGGGCTACCCATACGCCTAACTTGCTACCTGCGAGCGATTTAAGCATAATTGAATCGTTGGGCATAATATCTACTGTTACAAACTCTGATTCAAATTTGTGCGAATTGTTGTGACGCAATTTCGGATGGCGTTTGCGACCCGGGTAGATAAGTTCGAGTTCGTTCATCAACTGACAACCGTTGCATACGCCAAGACTTAGGGTGTCGTTGCGTTTGTAGAAGTTTTCGAGAGCCTTACGAGCCTTGTCGTTGTATTTGAACGCGCCTGCCCAACCTTTTGCACTGCCGAGAACGTCGCTATTGGAGAATCCGCCGCAGTATACTATAAAGTTAACATCTTCGAGAGTTTCGCGTCCCGAAGCAAGGTCGGTCATGTGCACGTCTTTTACATCGAAACCTGCAAGATACATTGTATAAGCCATTTCACGGTCGCCGTTGATACCTTTTTCGCGGATGATGGCG
>JAGCVU010000024.1 GCA_017962175.1 Bacteroidales bacterium
ATAAATTGGCTGCGGTCGATGCTTCCTTTGTCGTAAAGGCGGCTGTCGATTTCTTCCTCGGTAGCAAATAGGTTGTAAAGCCACGTTTCGATAATTCTATTAGAAATTTTCACCTTTCCATTGTGTTCTACAATGTAATTGAACATAGCGGCAATGGAAATGTGCTTGTAGTAAATGTTGAAACTCGGCTCGTAACCACTGAACAATATTTCTTTCAACATTTTCTTCATATCAGGAAATGCCTCCAATTTCTTTGTCAGGTCGTCGAAAAACGTGTTTTGCTCTTTCAATAGCATTTTTACAGCGTTTAGAATACCCTCTTTGTTCCAAGTAATATTCTGCTCGTCAATTAGTTGGCATACTCTCGACACAAAAAACGGATATCCCGAAGTGTAGTCGGTAATCATCTGCGCAATGGCGGCGGTGTCCATTCCCGTGTGATGGTCTGATTCGTATTCTTGCAGCATTTGGTTTATGCCGTCGGTAGAAAGCGACATATCAGCGGTGTACGATACGGCGATGTTCCACGGCGAGTTGTATTGGTGGTCGCTGTCGGGACGCACTTTGAGTTTGAGGTTTTTGATGTCGTACACACCGGCAAGGATAACGGATTGGAAAGTGGCGATTTGTTCACTTTTGAGATATTTGCTGCGCAACATTCTGAGCAATTTGATAAACGATTCGTAGTTGCTTGCGCTGTCCACCTCGTCGATAATCAGGACGATGGGCTTGTCAGATTTTACGCAAATATCGCTGATAAAGTCTTCTAGAAGCGAAAACTTTATTTGACATTCGTCCGCATTTTGGTCAACAATGTTGCAGATAGCGTTTTTAACATATTCGTTGATGTTTTTTGCGAACTTGGTTTCAGCGCGTAGCCTCTCCAAAAAATAATAGGAAAGAGTATCTTCGGTTTTGAACTCGGTTTCGCCCATTGCTTCAAAACTAATTGAAAACACCACATAATTCTCCATCAGTTTGTTTGTCAGATGGTAAAGCGTAGTGGTTTTGCCATACTGACGCCCACGGTTGATGGTGATATACTCGCCCTTGTCAACCCTCCGCTCAATGTCGGCGAGACGGTTGCTTATGTCAACCATATAGTGTTTTTTGGGGTAGCAAATGCCTGTTGTGTTGAAATATCTCATAACGCTTTCAAGTTTTTTGCAAATGTAGTTAAAAAAATGAGAAAACGGTATACGCCGTGACGAAAAATGATGTATATTTGGTGTGTCAAATTCCAATTGAGAGGAATGAGACTGACATATATAAATAAAGGCGTTACTTAACGCTTAATTATATTTCACTCATCTTCTCGTAATCATCAAATCTTTTCTCCTGTTGCAAACGTTCTTTTTCTCCTTTAACACATAACCTCGCCCATTCTCTAACTTCCACAAATTTATGGTCATATAATTTTTCAAAAGATTTGATGTTCCTTTGATGATATGGAATCGTATTACCTGTCCACGCAAAAGAACCAAGATTGCAATCAAGATTGCTTCTGACCTCTCGTTGGTTGCCATAATTATCAAGTAGCCACATAAACCATTCGCTGAATTGTTCTTGCTTTTGATTATCAGGAACAAAATCAAAACAAGGAGCCATCAAAGCAATTTTAGATGGTGCTGTTTCAGGATTATCTTTACATAACTGTTTGATTCTGTCATCATCAGTTTGGAACAATGCCCCCCTACCAAATCCTGTACCTGAACCTATTTCGTCTTTCACTTGATAAAAAAATGTCGAATAATCAGGCGAAATAAGTTTTGTGGAGAAATAATCCCAAATTGTGTCTAAATATTTATGAAGCAATATGTTAAAAATACCCTCGTATCCTATATGAGTCATTTTACTATTGTACAAATCTATCATCTTCTTATTAATCTCGGCAGCAAACTCCTTATTATCAGTGCTTTCCAAAATGTCAATTACTAATCGAACATACTCATAAATATTGTGTTCTGTCTCATCTCCAAGATTATATTTAACCAATGCTTGACTAATAACATTCAAATATTCAGTGTTTTCGAAATTATCCGCATAAAAATGATTGTTGATAATATAATCTACAAGTAACTTATAATCATTAGGATATATTTTGTTGAACAAAATGACAATCTTTTCATAATCGCCATCATATTTTGGGTGAAAAGCACTGACATAATCAATTAAAGCATTTTTGTTTAATTTTTCATCAGAAATATCCTTTGTTAGACGGTTAAAATTTCTAAAATCCTGATATTCAGTTTGTGCTAATAAGTTAACATAAATAATTGTTTCACCATTAGCATACAATTTTTCAAGAAATACTTGAAATTCAACTTTCTCTTTTGATGCTTCACAGAAATTAATAAAAAATCTATTTAGTGTGATATTGTCATCAGCAAGAATAATGTCAAGTGCCATACTAAAAAAACATTCGATGTTATCGTGGCTCATTTTCGCAACAACAACATCGGCAAACCAATAATCATTATACTGATTGTCAGTTATTATAGTTTTTAGTTCATCTTGATTTTCATAAATGCGTTCACTGATAAACTTTTGTGCTAAGGGTTCTATAATCTCACGAGCCGATTTGACTCGTACTTCATTTGGTAATTGGTATTTTGAGATTATTTCTTGTTGTGCTTCTTTCAAATCGGTAATAAATGATTTTGGTTTCAATGCGGTGAGCCAATAAGCAATGTTGTCCGAAATGGATTCGGACAAATCCTCTTTGCTTCGTTTTAAAGTCCATTTTAATTCTGAATATTCTTCATTCCAATTATTCCCTTTTATAGAAGCAACCTTCTCTAACAAGGGAAAAAGAATATCACCTAACCCATATCTAACCCATTGCAAAGTATAATTCACAACAATATCCGCTGTCAAATCAGATAGATATGATTTATTATTGAGCAAATCTATCAAAATGTCTCTACAAGTATACCAATAATTGACAATTTCTTCATTTGATTGCGGAATATAATCTATTTTATTCTCAAAACCAAATCTTTCTGAATTGCCAGTTCGAGTAAAGCCGCCCATTGTAAACGCAGATTTTAAACAAGATAAAGTTACTCGTTCATATTCACCACCTTTTTTCACAAACGATTTTAAGGTTTCAAGCCTTGCTCGTAAGTCAACTTCTGTGCCTGCCAACCTAACGTGAAATAATTGTTTAAGCAATCCTGTCGCATTGTTTCCAATATTATCATTTTCTGCAACTGCTAATTTTGCCATTGTCATTATCGCCTTATGATAACTTTCTTTCGCAAAACATAGTTTTTCAAGAGCAAAAACTATGCTTCGTCTATAATCATCCGTCAAACTTTGTTTTAGCCATACAATTGATTGAGTATCAATTATTTCATACAAACAATTAGCAACAGCGGGTGGATTAATTGTTGACATCGCCAAAAGAAGTTCCGACCCAAATCGCGTACACATTACATCTGCGGAGAAAAAAGGACTGCTACATTCCATATAAGTAAGATCACCTACCAAATCGTAAGCGCTTTGGACTCCGTACATCTCTTTAATATGTTTGCAAAAGCCCTCAATAATTACACTTTGAATATTATTATCTTGACTTTGGATGTCATCAATCAATTCCTTAAAGTGTTCGCTACTATTGCAAACATTTTTAAACCATTGCTCAGTTAGCCATACCGACAATGGAAACGGACGAACATTGAGCCACTCCCCTCTATTATCAATATATGAGGATTTGTATTTGCGTATTAATCGCTCAGCCAAACTTCGTCTTCTAATATAATCCATAGAACCTAACGGAGTAATATGTTCCATATTCAATATATATTTAAAAGCATCTCGCGATTGACCATTATATGGGAAAGGCATACATAATGAAAAAGTCTGCATAATTACTATTTCATCCTTATCTTCTTGTGGATTAAAATTTAACAATTTAGGCATAATATGCTCAATTGTGTGCCATCCTATTGACTCCTTTTTTAAGCATTTAGAAACAAGTTCAACTGCTATTTGAGGATAGCCGTCGGACATTTGTTGAATTAACCTTAGTTGATTATCAGGTATATTACTATCCTTTAATTCATTTTTAATGTAATCTTCAATACAAACTTTTAATACATTAGGAGATAGCATAATTGTTTCTGCTTCAATTTGTCTTTCAGTTTTTTCAGTCAAAACATCATTATTTGCAGCAATTATTTTGAAATTTGATTGTTCTTTATTACGTAAATCTTGTAAACGGCGGAAGAAATCCAATGGACAATTATCAAAAATAACTATCCCATCATTGGCTTTCCTTTTTGAAATCAATAATTTGAATTCTGTGGACAACGGATCTTCAATATCTTTTTTGTAAATTGTATAAAATATTGATAAATTGTCAGTTAACTTACCAAATGACTCATATATAAGTTTTGATTTGCCAATGCCCGAAGGTCCAATAATTAACACAGATGGGATTTCTTTGTCACGAAGTTTTGCAATATATTCATCTATTGTTGCATTTTTAATAAACACACCATTATGGTCTAATGCCAGTTGAGATTGGGCAATAGGTTTGATACAATTTACAGAAATACTATTTTCTAAGAGTTGTTGATATTTATTTGAAACCGCATCCGCAAGAATACTAATTGTTTTATCATACACTTCTTGACTGAAAAAGTTATTAAGTTTTTGAACACAATACTCTGTGTTTTTATCAATATACGCACTATTATTTAAGGTGCGCTGTTCTATTTCTTTTAGTGAGCCAAAATCTGAATTTTCAAACAATGATTTTTGTCCACCCCAATATTTTAATAATCTATTTGCTAATGAATTAAATGAAACCTTTCCACATTTGAATCGAAAAATGACTTTTTCTTTATTCAAATATTTTATGATATTCGCATATTCATTCATACAATGAGGGGACTTAAAATAATCGTTGCTGAAAAAAATGACTACAATTTTCCCCGCACCTATTTTTTCTTCAAAATCAGATATTTTACCTTCTATTCGCTCTGACAAAGAATCTCGATGGGGAATACGTTTTTGATCAAGTATCGTTATAAACTGCTTGACCAAATCTTTATCTTTCCCTGAATAAGAAATATATACTGTTAATTCTTCCATATCCTTACTATTTTTAGATAATTCTCACCATCCAACGTCTTATTTTCCCATCTCCACAATCTCGCACGTATGTTTTTTCTTCTCGTCGTAATTGATGCCGACGAAAAGAAGACGGCCGGAGTAGTTTTGGAGGCGGCTTGAATATTTGTGGTCGCGGATTTGGTTGAGGGCGGACTCGGTGGACGAGTTGCGTTTTAGTTCGATGATTATTGCGGGCCAATTGGGATACAGCGGCACCAAAACCACGTCTGCAACGCCGTTGCCCGTCGGAACTTCGTTGAAAATCCGATAATATGTCTTTGCGTGCATATACGCAATGTCAATCGCCGACTGCAACGATTGTTCGTGGTTGTAACTCAAATGCGATGTTATCTCGCCGTGAAGCACTTCCAAGGCATTTGCAACAGTTTCGCCATCTTTTGCAAGTGTGGCTTTTAAAAGCCGTTCCGAGTTTTTGATGAACTCGCCCAAAACTTTGAACGACTCGGTATTTTCCAAAGCGTTACCCCAAATGTCCTGAGTTTCGAGGTTAGGCATACGACAGGTTTTTTCGTCGGGATTGTAGGCGAGAAAACCCGTGTGCATCAGGTACGTAAACAATTTGTCCTTAGAAGTTATGTCGGAAAGCGTGTTGGCAAATGAAGTTATATTAACCGGTACACTTCCGCCTGAGAGCATTTTAATCAGGTCGTCTTTGATGCCTTGATAGTTGCCTTTTATGTATGGCGCAATGGTTTCGTAAGTACCTGTATTAGACCAAAATGGCTTTAACTTTTTATATGTAATACTCTCGACTATTGCGTGAGGATTGCAAATGTTAATGCCTTCTACATTGTAACCGTCGTACCAATTGAGACATTCCTGATAATTGACATTGTATTTGTCGCAAAGTTCCTGCACCTCTTGTTCTGTAAACCCTGTAAACTCGGCAAAATTAGCCGGTTCGAGAAATGTATATTCCCTAAAATTGTTAAGTTTGCTCTCTACCCTATCGCGAACAATCGGCAATATACCAGTAATGTAGGCAAGAGCCGTCGCCTGACTTGTAGCCTCGCTTTTGAACAATGAAAGCAACAAATTAAGATACTCTTTAAAAAGAGATTCAGGCTGTTCGATGCGTATCGGCAAATCGTATTCATCAATGAGTATTACAAACTTTACACCTGTTTTTTTATAAACGATTTTGATGCAATCAGCAATACTTTGACAATCAGAGAAATCAACATCAGAAAATTCTTCAACAAATTCCCTCTTAATCTTTTCAGTCATCCTGTTTACAAAACTATCCTTGCCTGTTTTAAACAGGTTCGATGAAAAGTCAACGCAATCTATCGCAATGACATTCAATTTGTTGAGATATTTTCTATAACTCGGTTCTTGGGCGATTTTCAGATTCTTGAATTGACGGTGCGACTTACAGCCACGGGAATAGTAAGCCATAAGTAATGCCTTAGCCATCGACTTGCCGAAACGCCTCGGACGCGACACGCAGACATACTTTTGACGTGTACCAATCATCTTATTCAACTCTCTTACTATTAATGATTTATCAACATAAATCATTGAATTGAGAGCGTCTTGCATAAGTTCGTTGCCCGGATTTACGTAAATTCCCATAGTTAATCAAATTCTTTTTGCAAATGTAATCAAAAATTTTAGCATTTTGAATTGCCGTCTGATTTTATTTTTTTATAGATTTGTAAAAAAATTCAGTCGCTTTGTACTGACCTAAATATTTTGATTAATATTATGCAAGACAAATACATAAAACTCATTGCCGAAAAACTCGGTATCCGCGAAATTCAAGTTAAAAACACCGCTTTCTTATTTTCGCAGGGCGCAACTGTGCCATTTATAAGCCGTTACCGTAAAGAACAAACCGGAACGCTCAACGAGGTGCAGGTGTCGCAAATCAAAGACGAAATTAAAAAGTACGAGGAACTCGAAAAACGTAAGGCTTCGATCCTCGAATCTATTGAAAGTCAGGGCAAACTCACCGACGAACTTAAAGCAAAAATCGATGAGGTGATTACTATAACCGACCTTGAAGACCTCTATCTGCCTTATAAACAGAAGAAAAAGACCCGCGCTTCGGTGGCTAAGGAAAAAGGTCTCGAACCGCTTGCCGACAAGATTCTTCTTCAACAGAATGCCGACCCCGAAAAACTTGCCGCCCCG
>JAGCVU010000025.1 GCA_017962175.1 Bacteroidales bacterium
CGGACTTTACGAAACTGTGATTTCGATTGCCGAGGCCGACAGCAAGGTGGAGATTCCGAGCGACGACAAGAACCTCGACCAACTCAACTTCCTCGCCGGCAAGCGTGTGGATTTTGTCAACAAACAGGCAGAACTCGGCACTCAACTTGCTCACCTTGATGGAGGTGTTCCGCAAATCCGCATCGAGATTCCCAAACTCAACGAGTACTATCTTGGTCAGATGATTTATTTCTTTGAAAAAGCCTGTGGCATAAGTGGTTACATTCTTGGTGTTAACCCCTTCAACCAACCCGGCGTAGAGGCTTACAAAAAGAATATGTTTGCCCTCTTAGACAAGCCCGGCTACGAAGAGGCTTCGAAGGCTATTAGAGCAAGATTGGCGAAATAGTGATTATTACTTAGTTATAAAAAATCCTCCGTGAAAGATTTGCGGAGGATTTTTTTTATATTTCCTGTTCCAATATTTTGTCTAATATCGAAATATAATAAAAAGGAATGTTCAATAATTTGAAATGTTTTCCTGTTTTAGTAATTAATTCGTTGATTTCAAAAGGTTTGCTCCATACTCTTACCGCTATTCCATGTGGAGCGGTTTCCATAAAAACTTGTAATGATTTTAAATGAGCATTAACTCCCGATTTTACTTCTATCGGAATACACAATCCTTGAAACGGAAATACAAAATCCACTTCGGATGTGGTTCCGTTTTTAGGATTAACCCAAAAACTTCGCTTTGTGGAAACTTTTGAATTGTAGGCTATAAGTTCTTGTGCTGTAATGTGTTCTGCAATTCGTCCTCGCCAAACATCTTGTATGTTTTCCACAGAAAAAACATCTTTTCGTATCTGTGCAGCATAGTTAATAATGCCGGTGTCGAGCCATAGAAGTTTGGGCCTGCGCGTAAAAGATGGAAGCATAGGCATTTCAGTTGACACAACGGGATACGCCAGTTCTAAAAGCATTGATTTTTCGATTATTTGAAACGCCTCGCTCATTTCGCGGGTTTTGTAAGGTGAATTTGCAAAATGTTCAAACGTAATAGTTTCGCCTCCGAGTTTCCATCCGTTGACAATAATAAATCTCAGCACCTTGGCCATAGTGTCGTTAGGAGCGTATTTTTCCACATCGTCGCAATAAGCGGTTATCAGTGTTTCGTAAATATCGTCTGTGGCAAGAATATCTTTTTTGTGTGCATAACGGTTTACGGCGGCGGGCATTCCGCCAACAATGCAGTAGTTTTTAAAAGCGAACATAATTCTTTCGTGAGCCAATTCTGCCTTCTGATTTTCAATGAGTTCCTTGTCGAAATCATTTCCAATTCCCGATAAAAACTCCAAAAACGAACATGGTCGAACCGCTGCATACTGAACCCTTCCAACGGGAAACGAAATTCTGTTTCCGATGAGGCTTTCTAACAACGAACCAGCGCAAATGACGTAAAGGTAATTTGCTTTTTCGTAAAAATACCTTAACATCGAAACTGCCTGTGGTGAATTTTGGATTTCGTCAATAAAAAGTAAAGTTGGCTTGTCTAATTTTTGTTGACTGCAATGAATGAAAATTGCATCAATCAATGTATCAAAATTTTTATGTTTTTCAAAAAGCACCTTATCAGCCTCTTCATCGAGATTTAAATGAAGATATACGTCAAATTCCTTGGAAAAAATATCAACAAGAGTTGATTTCCCAGTTTGCCTTGCGCCGCGTAAGATAAGCGGTTTTCTATCGTTAGAATCTTTCCATTCTTTAAGATATTGTAATAATGTACGTTGAATCATTCTTTGTAAGGTTCAATAGGTAAAAACTCAAAATTCTTGTAAGGTTCAAGGGGTAAAATTATAAAATTTTTGTAAGATTCAATAGGTAAATGTCAAATATATGCTTTTTTTATCAAATTTATTTACATCTTAGAAATTTATCCTTATCTTTGTACTATTAACCACCCCACACCATGACCCGGCATTTTTGGAACATATCAACCCATACGCCATCAACTGCGGCTTTGCACCGCATTGAAACCGCTGTGGTAAAAAATGCCTATATCGTTGATTATAAAAAGTTTGCCGCTGATTACCATATTCTCAAAATCGAGGTGGATGCCAATAAAGTTTCTTCGCTTCTTGCCGACCTCAATGCTGAGTTTGCGGTAGAACCATACAACAAGATTCACCTCAACCGTGCCGACGACGATGAGGTGTATCTGAATATCAAAATCTTAGAGTAACTATTTTGCCGCAATTGCCTCTATCTCAATTCTTGCGCCTTTGGGCAAATCTTTGGCTGCAAATGCCGAGCGAGCGGGCGGATTTTCGGTGAAATACTCGCCGTAAACCTTGTTCATTTCGGCAAAATCGGCTATGTCGGCAAGTAAACAAGTGGTTTTTACAACGTTTTTATAACTATATCCTGCGGCTTGGAGTATGCCTCCTATGTTGTTGAGTACCAATTTGGTTTGCTCCGAAATTGAACCTTTTGAGAGTTCGCCGGTTTTTGGATCGATGGGAATTTGTCCGGAGATAAACAACATGTTTCCGGCTTCAATTGCCTGACTATAAGGACCAATGGCCTTAGGTGCGTTGTCGGTTTGGATTGCTTTCATAATGTGATGATTAAAATTAAAAAAAGAAGCGGGCCTATAAGCCGGATTCTGTTCCGCCCGAAAGCGGTGCCTGCCATTTATCTACTGCCGTCGTTGCCGACGACCTCTAACGACCTACCCCCCGGCTCGGGCGAGCAACCCGAATATACCGGTATATTTGGCCTTTCAACCCGCCGATGCACAACTATCGACATCACTGCCGATATTGGTAGGCTCTTACCCTGCCTTCTCACACATGCCCTTTCGGGCGGTTGTTTTCTTCTGCATTTACCACAACCTCGCGGCTGTCTTCCAGTTAAGAAGGGCGGTGCTCTGTGTTGCCCGGACTTTC